>JBAQEN010000094.1:0-3455 GCA_049286765.1 Methylococcaceae bacterium | reverse complement strand
CATTAGTTTCTCCACAAGCTGTAGCCGGCTCAAAAGCAGAGCGTATGTCGGAAGCTGCAAACGCCAAAGTTGAGATATTAGAAGCTCAACTTCGAGCCATGCAGGATGAAATAGCCGGTTTAAAAGCCCAAGTAGGTGCGCCTGCCGCAGATGCTGCAAAAGTTCAGGAGCTGGATCAGTGGATGGCATCTGTTAAGTCTGCCCCAGTCGAAAAAGATCACCACGATAATACTCTTTCCTTCCGTGGTGGTTATGCGCGGAATGATAACACACGTAATGGCGTTTCCATTGCAAGTGATGTAACAGGTAGCCAGTTGCCTCTGGGCTTGCCAGGTGGACAGCCTGATAAAGATGGTTGGTATATCGGCGCAGGTTTTGATTTTAGCTTGACTGATGATGTATGGGGCGCGATGGATAATACGCAAGTGTTAGCTGAGCTCATGTTTGATTACAAAGAATTTGCTGGCGCTGTACAAGGTAACCTGTTAACGCAACAACCAACCTCTCTTGCTGGTCCAACTCTGGAAGCGATAGGTGCAGTCCCTGCGGGAACCACTGCAGTGCTTGCCGGACAGGAAACGCGTAGTGTAACTGTTAATCAATTAACAGTTTCTGCTGCACCTAAAGTTAAATTTATGAAAGACAGTGCTTTCAGGCCCTGGATAATTCCAGTGGGTCTTGCCATACAGGTGATTAGTCCGCCATCAGAATCAATTACTGTATTGAACCCAGCTATGGTATTTGGTGCAGGCGCTGATTACAGAATATGGAAAGATATTTTCATTGGCGCAGACGCACGTTATTACTTGGCTGGTGGCGCTGCCGACGGTGTTAATACCGACGGCATGACAGCCGGTGGTTACATCGGTATCGGTTTCTAAGCCAATCGCTTAAAAATCAACCGAAAAAGGGAGGGCGTTAAACCCCTCCCTTTTTTTATTCCCAAAAATTGGTTAAATTAAGTTTTATTGTTATATTTCATTTAATACGGCTTTCAAATGGTTTTTGCAGTGCAAAAGCCAAGCTGAATGGCCTTGCGATTTTTACCTGTAATGTAAAGTATTACCAGGTTTTGACATATGAGGAATTTTGACCAGTTTAAATGATGAAAACCCTTTACCCTGAAATAACTCCGTACCACACTTTTTTTCTTGAAACCGGCAGCAAACATTCAGTTTATGTGGAGCAAAGCGGAAATCCTGAGGGTTTTCCGGTTATTTTTCTGCATGGCGGCCCGTGCTCGGGAACTAAACCCGATCACCGGCGATTTTTTAATCCTGAGCATTATCGCATTATTCTTTTTGATCAGCGCGGCTGTGGTTTGTCACTGCCTTTTGGCGAACTGGAGCATAATACTACTCAGGACTTGATTGATGATATGGAGCGTATCAGGCAACAGTTGCAAATAGAGCAATGGCTGGTGTTCGGAGGCTCTTGGGGCGCAGCTCTTGCTTTATTGTATGCCCAGCAACATCCTGCTCGCGTCAACGGATTGATTATCCGCGCTGTATTTTTAGTACGGCAGCAAGATTTGGATTGGTTTGCCAAGGATGGTGCGGGGCGGATTTATCCTGAACAATGGCAGCGCCTGCTTGAAAGTATTCCGGAACAGGGACGGCATAATTTGGTGCAAGGGCTATGTGATGCGTTGTGGGGTGAAGACGAGGTGGCAACAAGACGGGCCGCCAGGGAATGGATGGCTTGGGGTGGGCAAGTAGCATTAGGCAACGACTATCAGCCCGATACTCAAAACGATCACATTACCGAGAAAATGGTCAAACAGGTAAGAATGGAGCTTCACTATGCCAGATCCCATTATTTTATTCAGGAAAACCGGATTCTGGAAAATTGCGCTATCTTAAACAACATTCCAACAGTAATCATTCATGGCCGCCAGGATTTGGTTTGTCCGTTGGAAGCCGGGATGAAGCTCTATCAGGCGCTGCCTCATGCTCAATATATTGTCCTGCCCAATGCCGGACACATTGCCCGGGGTGAGGAAATGATCGATGCACTGGTTACGGCTACCGACAGGTTCTCAGAAATACTGGTTTAGTGAACAGGTCAAAATTATTTGAAACCCGCCTACCGGCAAGGATGGGAAGTTTCAGGATTTTTATTCATGAACTGCCGGTTCTTCATGGAGAATTATTTTAATTGTCGTGTTGCATCAGTTAATAACACTATAAAAAAATGACTCAAAAAAAACGCTTGATTATTGCCATGACCGGGGCAACCGGAGCCATCTATGGTGTCAGAATGTTGCAAATTTTGCAGCCTCAGAAACAATGGGAAACGCATCTTGTTATTTCTTCTGCCGGCATGGTTAATTTAAAGCATGAAATGAATATGAAGCGTGCAGAATTGGTTGAACTTGCCGATGTCGCTCATGGCATTAATGATATTGCTGCCAGCATTTCCAGTGGCGGTTTTAAAACAGAAGGCATGATTATTGCCCCTTGTTCAATGAAAACTCTGGCAGCAGTAGCTCACGGCTTTGGCGATAATTTAATTTCACGTTCCGCCGATGTGGTTTTGAAAGAGCGGCGGCGACTGGTGATTATGCCGCGCGAAACACCGTTAAATCTGGTGCATATCAGAAATATGGCGAGTGTGACGGAGATGGGCGGCATTATATTTCCACCGATGCCGGCTTTTTATAATCAATCAGATTCTCTGTCGGCAATGGTGAATGAGACGGTTGGACGGATTTTAGACATGTTTGGAGTCAATGTTGAAGGCTTGTACACACCCTGGGAAGGATTATAAAATGGGTAAGGATCTAAAGTGGGCAACGCTTTTATGCCCACCTTTTATCTTAAATTTCATAAATGTATTCTTTCCATTAAGTAGCATAAACAATCTTGTTTAATGACGCGCTCATCAAGTGTAAGCATGGAAGGCATAGTTGGACGGTTAATTTGCAACACACCGTTTTCAACTGAGAAAAAATCATCTGTGATAATATTTCCATGCTCATCTTTGGCGATGACTGGCAGATAGGCGTTATTTTTAGATATTCCAAATACAGTTCCTGGAGAAATCTCGGTAAAATTCATCCGCTCGATGTCACTACTTAGCAAAAAGTCAGCATCGACTTGATTAAAGCTGAAATTCACCTTGTCATCTATTTTAACCTGGGCAACAGTATGAAAAAGATCAATATCCCTGGGTAGAATTTGATGTTGCGGTAATTCGGTGAGGCGCAGACAGCTGTTCAGGAATTCCAATGCATGCTCGATGCCATGTTGTTGGTCGGGCCGGCCGCATTCAAGGGTAACCGCCGGGCATATTTGGGCAAATGCGGCGGATTGTACGCCTTTAGGGCGGATGAAATAGACTACCAGACGGCCAAACAGGGATGCCAATTGTAAAAATTGATTTTCAAGACTGTTAATGCAGGCGTAGTGGGGATTAAGTCCGGTATTGTTATGTATGTCTACGCTCGCAAAAAC
>JBAQEN010000093.1:0-9729 GCA_049286765.1 Methylococcaceae bacterium | reverse complement strand
GTGCTGTAAAGCTGGTGAGAGAAAAAAAAGCCAGTCCCACTTTTCTTAACAAAGCATTTACTTTCGATAATTTTGTCGAAGGTAAATCTAATCAGTTAGCAAAAGCCGCTTCCATTCAGGTGTCTGAAAATCCTGGTAAAGCTTACAATCCTTTGCTTATTTATGGCAGTTCAGGTTTAGGTAAAACTCATATAATACATGCAATCGGTAATGCTGTTTTGGAAAAAAATCCTTCATCAACGATTGTTTATCTACATTCTGAAAAATTTGTGCAGGATATGGTGCGAGCATTGCAGCAAAATTCCATTAACTCCTTTAAAGAATACTATCGTGGTATAGATGTACTTTTAATTGATGATATTCAATTTTTTGCCGGTAAAGAACGCTCTCAGGAAGAGTTTTTTCATACATTTAACACACTGTTGGAAAAAAAACACCAAATCGTTTTAACCTGCGATAAATATCCAAAAGAAATAATAGGTCTTGAAGACCGGTTAAAATCAAGATTTGGGTGGGGACTCCCCGTTTTAATTGAACCTCCTGATATGGAAACCAGAGCCGCTATTTTAATGAAAAAAGCAGTTCAGGTTAATGTCGAGCTTCCTCAGGAAGTAGCCTTTTTTATTGCTAAAAAAATTCCGTTCAATGTCAGAGATCTTGAAGGCGCTTTAAGACGCGTCATAGCAAATTCACAATTTACCGGACGCGAAATTACCATTGAATTCACTAAAGAAGCATTACATGATCTTATTTCTCTCAAAGACAAACTCGTCAGCATAGACAATATTCAAAAAACAGTCGCTGAATATTTTAAAATTCGTCTTACTGATTTATCGTCCAAAAATAGGAAGCAAACTGTTACCCGTCCTCGGCAAATGGCCATGTGTTTAGCCAGAGAATTAACTTCTCACAGCTTTCCTGAAATTGGTGACGCTTTTGGTGGACGTGACCATACGACCGTCATGAATGCTTGCAAAAAAATTAATGAATTAAAAGAAGCTGATCATAAACTAGCAGAGGATTATTCTAATTTACTGAGAACTTTGTCTCATTAGTTGTAGATAAATATGTGTATAAAATTTTTCTTTATTCGCCATCAATAGTTAAACACAAATTATTCACACAGTAATCTCAAAATTCCAGGCAATCAAAAACGTTGACTTATAAACCAATTATCCAGTTTTACACAGTTTCTGATCTTGTTAATAACAGTAATAAAAAAATATTAACTCATATTATTAGTCGTGTAGAAAGTTACAAATTTTTACAATAAATAAAGAACTAGTACTTTAAAAACTCGATAATAATTGAGAAAAATTATTACCTAAATTGTTTTAGCAAAAATATTCATTGTAGATAAAGTTGTGTATAAGCTTATTATTTTTGTGGATACTTCTGTGTATAAAATTAAGAATTTTTATAAAATTTTTGTTAAATACAGATTAATAACATCCTAATTACCTTGCTTACAAAATAATAACCTACTGAAATTAATATTGTAAAATTGGTTTTCCACAGCTTTTTATTAAGCTAATAGTAACAATAGAAAATATATGAAATTTATTATTAATAGAGAAGAAATTCTAACGCCGTTGCAACAAATTGTTAGCGTGATTGAAAAAAGGCAAACCATGCCGATTCTTTCAAATGTGCTAATAGTTATTGATGGTGATCAGCTAATATTGACGGGCACTGATTTGGAAATTCAGACAGTCTCCAGAATTAATATTGCGGATGCAACGCCTGGTTCCATCACTGTCCCTGCCAGAAAATTTTTGGATATTTGTAGACTTTTGCCGAACGGTGCTGAAATCAAGTTTGAGCAACAGGATGATAAGGTAAAAATATCATCCAATCGCAGCCGGTTTTCTTTAAGTTGTTTGCCGGCTGATAATTATCCTGAATTTTCCGAATCTGAGTTAGAAAACCAATTTTTTATTAATGCCGGTAAATTTAAAAAGGCTCTCGATAAGACCGTATTTTGCATGGCCAATCAGGATGTCCGTTATTACCTGAATGGCTTGTTACTTAATATCTCTAATAGCAAATTAAAACTGGTTGCTTCTGACGGCCATCGTTTATCTATTTATGAAGATTTTTTAGATCAGGCTACCGGTTATGAAGCCAGGATTATTCTTCCCAGAAAAGGTGTTCTGGAACTGAGTCGATTACTTGATGATCCTGAAGCGGAATTGAAAATTGAGTTTTCCAGCAACAATATAAGAATTTTTATAAAGAATCTGATTTTTTCAGCAAAATTGGTTGATTCAAAATATCCTGATTTTGGCAAGGTCTTTCAACAGGAATTCTTTAATCAAATCCATATTCAGAAACAAATCCTGAAAGAGGCATTAACCCGAGTTGCAATTTTATCGAATGAAAAATTTAAAGGTGTAACTTTTGATATTGCTCCTGAAAGTTTAAGAATAAGCACTCATAATCCAGAGCACGATGAAGCTGAAGAGGAACTTCTTATAGAATACATTGGCGAACCTTTATCTATCGCTTTTAATGCCCAATATTTATTAGATGCTGTTTCTAATCTCGATTCTGAACTTGCTGTATTAACGATTGCGAGCAATGCCAGCAGTTGTTTTATTGATGAACCTGGTGATTGTGCTTACAAATTTATTGTGATGCCTATGAGGCTCTAACTTTTACCGTAATGACGATATTGAAACTGGATATTTATGCAGTTAGAAATATCCAAAAAGAATCTATTATCCCCGCTTCGGCAATTAATTTTATTTATGGAGAAAATGCCAGCGGTAAAAGTGCATTGATTGAGGCAATTTTCATATTAGGAAGAGCCAAATCTTTTCGTTCAGCCATAATTAAACCAGTCATTAATTTTACGCAGCCGTATTTAATTGTTTCGGCGCAAACATCGCAAGCAAATGGTAATTCCTTCCATCTAGGTATACAGTTGGACGGAAAGAGTTTTTGTTGTCGTATTGATCAACAATCAACCCAAAAAAGATCAGATCTTGCCTACGCATTACCGTTGCAACTTATTCATCCGAAAAGCTATGAATTACTCGATGCCGGAGCGCAAATAAGAAGAGAATTTTTAGACTGGGGTGTTTTTAATGATGATGCTAATTTTTTATCCGCATGGAGAAATTTTAAGAAAGCATTATCGCAACGAAATTCATTATTAAAAATCAGAGAACTTAAGCAACTTAATGTTTGGAATAAAGAACTGGTTTATTACGGTACAATAGTCGATAACCACCGGCAACATTATTTACAAAAGTTCAAGCCTGTTTTTATTGAGATAGTCAGTAAATTTCTCGTCATTGATGATATTGATCTTAAGCTTATTTCAGGCTGGGATTTTACCAAAGAATTTCATCAGGTATTAACTAATGATTTGGATAAGGATTTACGTTATGGATTTACTCATAGTGGCCCGCATCGTGCCGACTTTCAATTATTGGTTAATAATCGCTTAGCAAGAGATTTTGTTTCACGCGGCCAATTAAAGTTATTGGTAATGAGCTTGAAGCTGGCACAGGTTCAGCTACTTGCTAATGAACGTAGCAATATGGGTTGTATTCTAATTGATGATTTTGCGGCGGAGCTTGATGTCAATAATCGTGCAAAATTACTGTACTATTTATCTGCAATGGGTTGTCAGGTGTTTATAACGGCGACAGAAATGGCTGATTTTGGTGATTTGAGTCATATCACCAACTATAAAATGTTCCACGTGGAACATGGAAATATAAAGCAAGTGTAATGTTCCACGTGGAACATTCACAACAACAGTAAAAGCGGGAGAGTCATGCGTAAAAATAACGATCATTACGATAGTACAAATATTCAAGTTTTAAAAGGGCTAGATGCCGTAAGGAAACGGCCGGGCATGTATATTGGCGATACTGATGACGGTTCCGGTTTACATCACATGGTTTTCGAAGTCGTCGATAATTCCATTGATGAAGCTTTGGCCGGTTACTGTAAAGAAGTCAAGGTGATTATTCATAGCAATGGATCGGTATCAGTTTCAGATGATGGTCGGGGCATTCCCGTTGATATTCACGAGGAAGAAGGGCGCTCAGCAGCAGAAGTAATTATGACAGTGCTTCATGCCGGAGGTAAATTTGATGATAATGCCTATAAGGTTTCCGGAGGTTTGCACGGCGTAGGAGTATCTGTTGTTAATGCATTATCTGAAGAGCTAAATCTGGAAGTACGAAAGGATGGTCAGCTCTATAAGCAGCAGTATCGTATGGGCAATCCGGTTGCTCCATTAGTTGCAGTTGGACCTGCCGGTGGCACCGGCACATTAATTAATTTTAAACCTAGCTCTGAAACGTTTACAGACGTTGAATTTCACTACGATATTCTGGCAAAAAGACTGAGAGAATTATCCTTCTTGAATTCAGGTGTGCGTATCAGCCTGGAGGATGAGCGCACCGGTAAACAGGATGTGTTTGAATTTGAAGGTGGCATTAGCGCTTTTGTAGAGCATCTTAATAAAAACAAAACGCCTTTATTCCCGGAAGTATTTCATTTTATTGCCGAAAAGGAAGGAGTTACTGTAGAAGTCGCGATGCAGTGGAACGATTCCTATCAGGAAAATGTTTTCTGCTACACCAACAATATTCCGCAACGTGATGGCGGCAGTCATTTAGCTGGGTTTAGAGGCGCATTGACGAGAACCATTAATCAATACATTGAATCCAGCGGTCTGGCGAAAAAAGAAAAAGTTCAAACCACAGGTGATGATGCCAGAGAAGGCTTAACGGCAGTGCTTTCAGTTAAAGTGCCTGACCCCAAGTTTTCCTCGCAAACGAAAGATAAGCTAGTTTCTTCAGAAGTTAAACCGCTCGTTGAATCGACGATGAATGAAAAACTGCAGGAGTTTCTATTAGAAAAACCGCAAATTGCCAAAGCCATTGTTGGCAAGATTATCGATGCCGCTCGTGCTCGGGAAGCGGCCCGCAAAGCCCGTGAAATGACGCGTCGTAAAACTACGCTGGATATTGCCGGATTACCCGGAAAACTCGCTGATTGCCAGGAAAAAGATCCGGCGCTATCCGAACTGTTCCTGGTGGAAGGGGATTCTGCGGGGGGGTCTGCAAAACAGGGTCGGGATCGCCGCTCGCAAGCCATTCTTCCGCTAAAAGGTAAAATCCTGAATGTGGAAAAAGCCCGCTTTGACAAGATGATTTCTTCCGAAGAAGTGGGAACCCTGATTACCGCATTAGGTTGCGGTATCGGTAAAGACGAATACAATCTGGCCAAACTGCGCTATCACCGCATTATAATCATGACCGATGCGGACGTCGATGGATCGCACATCAGGACATTATTACTGACATTTTTTTACCGTCAATTGCCCGAGATAGTCGAAAAGGGTTATATCTATATTGCCCAGCCGCCGTTATACAAAGTTAAAAAGGGCAAGCAAGAACACTACGTTAAAGACGACGCTCAATTAAATGAATATCTGATTCAACTGGCGCTCGATAAGGCCCAACTTTTTACCGATGAAACAGCGCCGCCAATTCAGGGTCAGGGTCTGGAAAAACTCGCCAAGGAATTTACCGATGTGGTGAGTATTATTAACCGCCTATCCAGACGTTATGATGATGTATTCCTGGATCAGTTGACCTCCATGGAAGTTATTAATGTCGATCACAAACAGGATCAGCAAAAACTCATTGCCTGGTTTACAAAGTTAGAAAAACAATTGAAAGATTGTGAAAGTAAGGCAGTATTTTCGATTGAACTAGATTTCAAAGCGGCCAATGATTTTTCTGCTGTGGTTAATAAACGACTGCACGGCACTACAAAAACCTTCGTTTTACCGTGTACTTTTTTTAACGGTAAGGACTATCAGCAAATTTCCCGCTATGCGAATGATACTGCGGGTATGTTTAACGAAGGTTCATATATGCAAATGGGTGAAAGACAGCAACCTGTTAGTAGTTTCAAACAAGCCTTTGAATGGATGATGAAGGAAATTAAAAAAGGCCAGCATATCCAGCGCTATAAAGGCTTGGGTGAAATGAACCCGGAACAGTTGTGGGAAACTACACTGGATGCGAATAACCGCCGATTGTTACAAGTCAGAATTGAAGACGTAATTGCAGCCGATGAAATTTTTACCACGTTGATGGGCGATGTAGTAGAGCCACGACGGGATTTTATTGTTAAAAATGCTTTGGATGTAACTAATCTGGATGTTTAATTATGCTTAACTTTCCACAAATTGACCCTGTTGCTTTAAGTTTAGGTCCTCTGAAAATACACTGGTATGGCTTGATGTATTTGATAGGTTTTGTCGCTGTCTGGGTTTTAGGACAAAAACGCGCGCAACAACCCTGGTCACCGGTTAGACCGGAGGCTATAGAAGATCTCGTCACTTATGGCGCTTTGGGCGTAATTTTAGGCGGGAGAGTCGGCTATATCCTGTTTTATAATTTTGGTGAATTTATAAGTAACCCTCTTATCCTTTTTAAGATATGGCAAGGTGGTATGTCCTTTCATGGCGGCATGTTAGGGGTTTTTATTGCCATGTGGTTTTTTTCAAAAAAACAGCAGTGCACGATGCTGCAATTAACTGATATTATTGCACCGCTTGCTCCCATTGGTTTAGGTGCAGGCCGTATCGGTAATTTTATCAATTCTGAATTATGGGGCAGAACAACTGATGTTCCCTGGGCCATGATATTTCCAAATGGCGGCCCTCTTGCCCGTCATCCGTCGCAACTCTATGAGGCTTTTTTAGAAGGTATCGTACTGTTTATCATTCTTTGGCTATACTCCAGCAAACCAAGACCTGTGGGTTCAATCACCGGCATAGCGTTGTTTTTTTATGGCTGCTTCCGATTTTTTGTCGAGTTTTTCAGAATGCCTGATGCACATCTAGGTTATCTGATATTGGATTGGGTAACCATGGGACAGATATTGTCAACGCCAATGATTATTATTGGAGCTGTATTATTTTATTTTGCCAATAAGAAAAGCGTTCCAAATAAGTAAACCGGTAAGGGGAAACTATTAACTGAAATTAAAGCTCAGTAATTGATTTACCCTGGAAAATTAGCTTTAACAGATGGCCAAAAGAGGTTCGGTTCTAATGCTCATTGGTGGCAGAAATTATTATACGAACTCATCCATGGTGAATTTGGAAAATATGATAATATTCAATCTACAGTAATTTTATAGAAGGCGAACATGAAAGCAAATATCGGTTTAATCGGTCTGGCCGTAATGGGACAAAACCTGGTCCTCAATATGAACGATCATGGTTTTAAGGTGGCAGTATATAACCGCACAACCAGCACAGTTGATGAGTTTCTGGAGGGGCCAGCCAAAAACACGCAGGTAGTCGGCACTCATTCACTTGAAGATCTGGTTGACAACCTGGAATCGCCGCGTATTGTCATGTTGATGGTTAAAGCGGGTGATGTCGTCGATCAATATATTGACAAATTAGTGCCACTGTTATCCTCCGGCGATATTATTGTTGATGGTGGCAATTCACTGTTTACCGATACCAATCGCCGTACTGTATCCCTGAAAGAAAAAAACATTAACTATATCGGTACAGGCGTCTCAGGAGGTGAAGAAGGCGCAAGAAACGGACCTTCTATTATGCCCGGCGGCAATAAAGCCGCATGGCCTGCCGTTAAAACTATTTTTCAAGCCATCAGTGCAAAGGTTAATGGCGAACCTTGCTGCGAATGGGTAGGCGATAATGGCGCAGGACATTACGTTAAAATGGTTCATAATGGCATTGAATACGGTGATATGCAGTTGATTTGCGAGGCTTATCAACTGATGTCCGAGGGTTTGGGTCTAAGTGCTGATGAAATGCACGCCATATTTGCCGAGTGGAATCAAGGCGAATTAAGTTCTTACCTGATTGAAATTACTGCGGGTATTTTGGCTTATACAGATGAAGATGGTCAGCCTTTAGTAGATAAAATCCTCGATACGGCGGGCCAAAAAGGCACGGGCAAATGGACTGGGATTAATGCCCTGGATTTAGGCATTCCTTTGACTTTGATAGGTGAATCCGTATTTGCGCGTTGCTTGTCTGCCCAAAAATCCGAACGTGTGACAGCTTCGCATTTATTGCCTAAACGCACGCAAGTATTTTCTGGCGACAAACAAGCGATGATTAACGCGATTCGTGATGCCTTGTACGCGGCCAAGATTATTTCTTACGCACAGGGTTTTCGATTAATGCGCGAGGCGTCTAAAGAATACAAACTATCGCTTAACTATGGCGAAATCGCTTTGATGTGGCGAGGCGGTTGTATCATTCGCAGTCAGTTTTTAAATGATATTAAACAAGCGTACAAAATCAATCCTGAGTTGGAAAACCTGTTATTGGCAGATTTCTTTGTAGATGCGATGAAAAAAGCCGATGAAGGTTGGCGCAAGGCAGTCATTTTAGGTATAGAGCTGGGCATCCCTACGCCTGCTTTCTCTTCGGCTTTAGCCTATTACGATGGTTACCGTACTGAAAGATTACCGGCAAATTTATTACAAGCGCAAAGAGATTATTTCGGTGCACATACTTATGAAAGAGTAGACAAGCCCAGAGGTCAATTTTTCCATACCGACTGGACCGGGCATGGCGGAAAAACAGCATCATCTACTTATACGGTTTAAAGTTAAAGTGTATAGTGACGCTTAGTTTGCGTCACTACACTGCAACTGCAATGAGCCCGGATAATAATACGAGAGGAGAATTTCATGAAAGGCGATCCTAAAGTTATTGAACAACTTAATAAGTTATTGGCCGGGGAATTAACGGCTATGGATCAATATTTTATACATTCACGGATGTATGGAGATTGGGGATTTAATAAATTATATGAACGTATTGATCATGAAATGCAGGATGAAACAAGGCATGCAGATGCTTTGATCAAACGTATTTTATTTCTGGAAGGTGTGCCTGATCTTTCGAAAAGAGAGCCGTTAACAATCGGCAGTCATGTACCTGAGATGCTGAAAAATGATCTTGAATTGGAACTCAATGTAATCGCTTCATTGAAAGGGGTTATTTCTTATTGTGAATCGGTCAAAGACTATAACACCCGCGAGATTCTGGAAAGTATGCTGCAGGATACAGAAGATGATCATACCTACTGGCTGGAAAAACAATTGGGTTTAATTGACAGAATAGGCCTGGAAAATTATTTGCAATCGCAAATGTAGATTGGGGTAACCCCCATAAGCGCCAACTTAAGGATAAACACATCAAATGACGTTGGTATTGAATTTCAATTTGTTGGATAATTTCAGCCAGCTTGTGGTCTCGGATGGTAGTGTCTGTAAAGTTCTACGACGTGGGCGCTCGCTCCATGAGCGCCTTAAAACAAGCCAACCGATTGGCTTGACCCCAGCGATGCATTTCAAGAATCCACGAGTTTATTAGGGAACGGCCAATTTTTAGGAGTCGCCAGCGTGTTGTCATGCGAACCGGGTCGAATTGGTTCCAGTCATAACCCAAACGTTTACCTGATTAGCAAGAATCTTCCGCCATCCGCAGCCAAGCCTCAGGCCGTGGGCCGGTGGCCACCGCAGCCACCAGCAGGCGCTCAGGTAGCGTTTTGAGCTGAAACCGGCGGTTGAACCGATAGGCAATTGCGGCCAAGTAGCGTCCAGCGTACTTGCCGAAGTTAAACGCGTGGTAAGCACCGCTCAGGCTGGTCTTGATATTGCCTAGCACCGTGTTGACCCAGCGGAACTCCGGCA
>JBAQEN010000092.1:0-4121 GCA_049286765.1 Methylococcaceae bacterium | reverse complement strand
CTATTGTTCATGTCGGACTCCTCATTACGCCGGTAAAAAAATCTCGGTGCTTTTATAGCTCCAGAGTGTGAGAGGAGTCCATATCATCACCCTACGAGCTTGGCTGTGCAATCTCATTGATGGTATAAGTCCTTTTGGCTGCTTCCGATGCAACCTTGTTTTTTTACATGCCTGTAAAAATCTTGCGCTCCTGTTCAAATAAAAACCGGCTCATTTTTATCGCAGGCTACCACTTAAATCATTGTCGGAATTCGGATCAATTTTATGCCTCTATTACTTATGTACTCTAAGCGCGACGATCCGTCTGGAAATATCCCCAAATAAAATTCTTCAGAATGATCTTCTCGGAATGGAGGAAAAATAGAAACTTCAAACATTGCGATAGCACACTTGACAAAATTATCCTTCCGAATATTTTCAGGTATGACCTTATTAATTACTAATACTCCGTTGGCTTTGATTGTCAAGTAAAGCGTTAAATGCTGATCTGAAGGAAAATCTTTCCGACACTGATCTATTTTCGGTGTTATTTCTTTTTTCAACACATCTTCAACTTTTTCCATGTAGGCTATTTCCTCGTAATTTGGACTTAGCTCAATAGCCATCGGGATATCGTGTTTGAATGAAGGAAAAATCCAATCTTCAATTACTTCGACAGCACAGTCTACAAATTTATCTTCACTCATATTTTCGGTATGTCCGTATCAATTACTACTCCATTGGATTTGATTGTCCAGGCAAGAGTTAAAACCTGATCTGAAGGGAATTCTTTTTGACACTGATCAATTTTTGGTCTTATATAATTTATCAACACACTATCCACTATTGCCATATGCATATCCATGTCGACATTATCTGGCTGAATAGTCTTTCCCTTGAAAGTATCCACAGAACGCCCCAGCTCATAAATAAATCGCGTTTTTAGAATTTATTTGAATAGCTTGGTCGTAATAGGTTTTTGCCTCCAGATAGTTTAATTCTAAGACTTTGATCTGGGCTAAAGAAAAGGCTTTGGCGTCGACGTTTTTTAAGCTCTTTTCTGGAGCTTATTTTAAGAGCCTTTCGGCTTCCTCTAACTTACCATCATCCAAAAAGACTTTGGCTTGTTTGGCAAGCTCATCGGTCCGGCTGGCCAATTGAGTTTCCAGGTCCAACACATACCCAAGACTGAATTAATTATAGAAAATGCTACTAAAACGATTCCTCGTTTCATTGGCAAGAATCAGCATATTGTTGTTTCTATACCATATCTTGATTTAGATCTTTACGAATCAACTAAAGCGGAATTAGAATATTTCATAGATCAGATGTCAAAAGGATCAGTCTAAGCTTCTAATGAACTCAATGCGAAAAAATTTCCTGGAGAAAAAGTCGCACTTTTTGAAACGATTGGAATAAAAATCTTTACCTTAGAAAGACGAATTTTGATCCCTACATTACTTATGCATCAATTGGTTAACGAATAAAAACTGTCTGAGTCTCAATTTGTTAAGGAGAAGTACACTATGAACAATACGATTTACTATGATGCTGAAGTTTCGGACGATGTGCGACGCCAGCGGCTCTATGAAGGGCAACTGTTTGTCTACTCATCGCGGCCAAGCATTCTCAAGTTCGCCGAATTCGCAAGATCAATGATCGAGGATACGTTTGGCGGACTTGATCCGCAAACAGCGCAAAAGAGCATGGAAGTTGAGCGCTACGCTGAACTTCTGGGCAAGCTGAAACCTGCATTCATCCATCATCCTGAATCGAAACGTCATCTGCAAAACATCCTCGAAGATTTTAGCTGCGACCTTGAGAAAACATATTTCGACGTACCGAAAATGCGCTCGTCGACAAGCGATAACTATCTCACAACCGGCATCGCTTATGCGTGGCATCCTCACCGGGATACTTGGTACTCCGCTCCGGAAAGTCAGATCAATTGGTGGTTGCCAATCTACGAAATCGAATCCGAGAATGCGATGGCATTCCACCCCCAGTATTGGACCCAGCCCGTCAAGAATAGCTCAGCCGGATACAACTATTACATCTGGAACAAGATACATCGAGGAGAAAACGTTGCAAAGATGATCAAGGAAGATCCGCGACCGTTACCGCGTCCAACCGAACCTATGGAACTTGATCCGCAGATCCGCCTGATTTGTCCTGTTGGCGGTATGGTTCTGTTTTCGGCACAGCAAATGCATTCGAGTGTACCCAATACTTCGGGTGTAACCCGCTTCAGTATTGATTTCCGGACCGTTCATATTGATGACGTGGCGGCAAAACGCGGTGCGCCGAACATCGATACAGAATGCACGGGGACGGTTATGCGCGACTATCACCGTGGTACCGATCTTTCCCGGATACCTGATGAGATCATTGCTCAATATGATGACGGTACCGGAGACGATGGTGTGCTGGTATATGAACACAAAAGTAAGGGGTAGACCTTGAACCCTATAGCCAAAGAAAACTGGACAAACCTCAGGGTCTTGATTACCGGAGGCAGCGGATTCATCGGGTCACACCTTTGTCGACGCCTTTGTGATAAAGGCTGTGAGGTTCATGCGACTTCTCGAACGGAGCACCCGTCTGGCTTAGACGGAACGATCTGGTGGCAGTCTGACATGTCCGATATCGCTGCTGCACGCCGTCTGCTTGCTGACGTTAAACCAGATATTATCTTCCATTTAGCAGGAGCGGTTGGAGCGGGCCTCGGCATCGAACTGGTGATGCCGGCCTATGAAAGCCTGCTGACCAGCACTGTCAACATGCTTATGGCGGCCACTGAGGCTGGTTGCCATCGTGTCATTCTAACAGGTTCACTTACGGAGCCTATGCCAGGACCCGAGCCGGCCCCGCAATCCCCCTATGCCGCAGCAAAGTGGGCAGCCGCTGGCTATGGCCGTATGTTTCATAGTCTTTATAAAACTCCGGCCGTCATTCTTCGGCCATTCATGATCTATGGCCCCGCGCAAGCGGCCAACAAGCTGATACCCTCAGTCACCCTATCCCTCCTCAAAGGGGAGGCACCGAAAGTTTCCAGCGGCAAGCGGAGATTTGACTGGCTTTATATCGACGACGCAATCGATGGTTTTCTCGCGGCCATGGTTGTGCCCGCCCTTGAAGGTGCGACGATAGATCTTGGTTCCGGTAACCTTGTTTCAATCGCTGACATTACTGAACGGCTCGTCGAGTTTGTCGGCGGCCAGACCAAAACTGTGTTCGGTGCACTCCCTGATCGTCCAGGAGAGAACGAAATTGTTGCGAACACTGCTGTCGCATACTCGTTGCTGGGATGGACAGCCACAACTTCCCTGGACAAAGGCTTGCGACAGACCGTCGAGTGGTACAGGACCAAGGCCGCAAGGTAACAAGCCGCAGTTAGCACGCTGTTTTCGTGCACCACTGAGCTCGCCCATCAGGGACTTCTGATAGTGTTAAATCGTTAGAATGATTTTCAACACATTACCCAATCAGTAGTTTTGAGTACATACCCAATGAGGATGCAGAAAGTAATGAATAAGCTCAATCGCCAGCCCTTTACAAATACATAGGTTTTTAACGGAAGGTATAACGGAATATCGCGTATCGGTGAACCGTGTATCATTTTTTCAGCTATCCGTTTTATTGTGCTTATTAAATAATCTTAGATGCTGCATCTGTTGTTTAAATCACCGGCATTACGCTGGGAATAACCGGGGTAAGGAATTGAATAACTAGGGTCAGGATAAAATTAGGATACAAATTCCCTAGTGTAATCAGGTTAAGTTAAAGATATTACGAGTTTCTTCGCTTAGCCCGGCGGCCAAGTCATTTGACGACCACCTAACAGATGCAAATGTAGGTGATAAACTGCCTGCCCTCCATTATTGTTGCAATTAAACACAGTTCTGTATCCCTCTTCAGACAAGCCTTCCTGTTTAGCCAGATTGACTGCGGTTTTTAATAACTGTCCTGATAATTCGGCATCATCCAAATCATTCAAGGTTGCAATGTGACGTTTTGGAATAACAAGAATGTGTACGGGCGCTTGAGGATTAATGTCTCTGAATGCAAGAATATTATCATCTTCAAATACTGCATCCGGTTTAATTTCCCCGCTAACCATTTTGCAAAATAAACAATTTGTC
>JBAQEN010000091.1:0-1652 GCA_049286765.1 Methylococcaceae bacterium | reverse complement strand
TATTATTGCCGTTTATAGCCTATGCGTTCATCAATCCGGCAGACTTGCCCTACTGGGCCTATCTGTGCCTGCACCTGCTGGCTTTTTTCTTTGCAATTATGGTATGTCATGGTGAGCTTGCCAAGGACAGACCCCATACACAGTATTTAACAAGCTTTTATCTGATTATGTCTTTTGCAGGCATGCTGGGCGGCATGTTCAATACCTTTGTCGCGCCCTTTATTTTTAATGGTATCTATGAGTATCCGATCATGATTGTTGCGGCGCTATTGCTTCGTCCGGGGTCGAGTGTATCCTTCAACAAAGGTCTGCTTCTGCAAATAATAGCCCCTGCCCTACTGATCATTACCGGCTTTATTCTTTATGCGAGCGTCAATAATTTACTCCAGTATTTTGACGTGATTGTCATCAGTTTAATTGGCCTAACAATATTAACTTATTTGCTCAGAGCAAAACCTGTAGCTTTCGCCTTATTAACAGGTGCGATCATTTTTCTTAGCTTAGGACTGCATGGCCTGTCATCTCACACGCTTTATCAGAAACGCACGTTTTTTGGCGTTCTTGCCGTGCGTGAAAGTGTTTTGACCGATGAGCAGAATCAGCCTGAAAAGTATCATGAACTCTTTCACGGTACGACTAAACATGGCGCCCAGCGCCTGGCAGCAAAACTTGCCAAAATACCGTTAACCTATTACAGCCGTCCTGGACCGATGGGGCAATTGTTCAATGAATTTGACAACACTAATCAAGCTTGGACAATTGGCATAGTCGGCCTTGGTGCAGGTGCTTTAGCCTGTTATGCCAAGGATCAGCAAAACTGGACATTGTACGAAATCGACCCTTTGGTTGTTGATATTGCCAGCAATCCTGAGTATTTCAGTTACTTGAAACTCTGCTCTCGTAACACATCGATGCGCGTAGGTGATGCCCGTTTATCACTGGAAAAGGAGCCGGATCAAAAATTTGATTTGTTAGTGATGGATGCGTTCAGCTCAGATTCTGTACCAACTCATTTGCTGACTCAGGAAGCGCTGGCGCTTTATTTCAAAAAACTGAAACTCGATGGCATACTGGCGTTTCATATCACCAACCGCCATCTGTTACTGAAGAAAGTCCTGTCAATTCATGCCGAACATTTATATGTTGCTGCGCTCATACAGGAATTTAAACCGCAGCAAAATATCCCGCTGGTGGTTGCAACAGACTGGGTGGTTATGGCAAAAAAACCTGAAACACTGGCGCCATTGAGCCTGAGCCGCCTGGGTAACTGGCAAAAAATGCCGTTATACTTCGATATGAAACCCTGGACAGATGATTTCACCAATATTGTCAGTATCTGGAAATAAAGACATCTCTATCGGTAGAGCCGCGATTAATTGCGTCCGTATTTAAAGTTTCGATGGCTAAACCACGGATTAGCCATTATAATGAAAATATTAATGGACAGTACTACGCTCTTAATGCGAGTCTTCTATTTAATAAGTTTTGCATGTTAATCAGCACTTTTCAGAAATACCATCCGTCTTTTCCTACTTGTGTCCGGTTTGATTTGCAATCAAATATTTTTATTGATTTATTGAGGACGTTATATGGCAACGGGCACTGTTAAGTGGTTTAACGAGTCTAAAGGTTTTGGTTTTATTTCTCCTGCC
>JBAQEN010000090.1:0-1705 GCA_049286765.1 Methylococcaceae bacterium | reverse complement strand
CAATAACATCGGCAAAGACATCAACGGCTGGAAGGTGGGTGCGGCCTTCGGTGACCGCGCTTTTTTCAACGGCGACTGGTTGAAACGGGCCGCCGGTGCAAAGGCTGGCATCTATGGCAACGACGCGGTTGAAGCGATGTACCCGATAACACGGGAAGACGCGAGCGGCCAGCCGCTTGACGGCAGCAAGGCTAACTACACGCTCACCTTCGCCGCCGGACAGTTCCCGCCGGTGAATGCGTTCTGGTCGGTGACGATGTATGACGGCACGACGCAGTTGCTGATTAAAAATCCGGTCAACCGCTACCTGATCAACTCGCCGATGCTGCCGAACCTGAAAAAGAATGCGGACGGCTCGCTTACCCTTTACATCCAGAAAGATTCGCCGGGCAAAGCCAGGAAATCGAACTGGCTGCCCGCGCCCAATGGCCCGATTTACCTGGTAATGCGGCTGTATTGGCCCAAGACGACCCCGCCGTCCATCCTCCCTCCGGGAGAGGGTGCCTGGCAGCCACCGGGCATCCAGAGGGTGAATTGAGATGATATGATTACCTGGGAACTGGAGTTGGCGTTAATTGAAGTCGATCCATCAATGCCATTGTCGAATGCTGAAGGATGGTTACAACCAGGGGGGAGGTACCGCCGCAGGTCTGATTAATCAACGTACGGCGGCTTTTGAAGGGCGTATACGCGATTTAAGCACTAATGAAATTGTTGCGACCTTTGCGGATCGTAATATGCAAGATGTTGATCGACTGAATTTAACCCGTTTGACCGGGCATGGCCCTGCTAAACAAATCATTGACCAATGGGTGAAGGAGTTTGTTGAAATTGCTAATCGCAAACCCGTCGAAGTGATTAGTGCTCCACTAGCTAGTTACTCAACGGCTTGAGCTTGTAAGTAGAAAATCTTTACTCAAAATCGGTCTAGCCGTTGGTTAGCGGCAGTGGGCAGGCTTCTCTCTCAGCTAATTGACGATAGGATTCTAATTGTAAGCGTTACATCATTCACCAATCGAATATTCGCGTTCAGGAAATTCTTAATACCAATAGGAAGTTGAGAAAGATGTTCATTAGGTTTGATATAAAAAAATAAAAGGGGTTATTTTAATGGTTAATGAAACGTTGTTAAAAAGCAAACGCTTGATCGAAGAAGTTATTCTTTTCATAGTTTTTGCCCTGTCGCTGATCGGAATGGGGATTACGGATTTTTCGCCTCTTGAAAGTCATCGTTACTGGGTCCTAATGATTATTCTTTTGGCTATTGCAAGCATTGGTCTGGGCTGGTCAAAAGAAGAATATCAAGGAAAAATTTTTAAACTGATCAGCAGTCAGCTTATCCATTGGGGCGCGACATTGATAACGGTGTTAGGTGTTTATCTATTGCTGCATACCGGACGCTTGAACTACGAAAGTACGGGGCTTATTACCGAGCTTATTCTTGGTTTTTCGTTATTTCTGGATGGCCGCAATCTTGGCTGGCGGTTTAGTCTGTTAGGTATTCTGGTGGGGTGTACTGCAATTGTTGCGGCCTATGTTGAAGAATATATATGGGTCATCTTACCGGTCTCTTTGTGTCTCTGGGTCATAACTTACTATTGGGAGAAACTTCGTCATAAAGGCCTAGGATAAATGACTTAAGTTTATGCGAACGGGATAGAATAGCCAATGGTGGACAACGTTATTTTGCCTGCCTTTTATCGCT
>JBAQEN010000089.1:0-5983 GCA_049286765.1 Methylococcaceae bacterium | reverse complement strand
TGTTGCAGATTGACCATTCTTTAACTGATGAAAACAAGGCTTTGCTGGTACGAGTATTTGAGGACACACGGCGCTTACTGGCGAGTGTTGAATTCGAATTTGATCTATTTTTGCCCGATGAAGAAACTTTGTTGAGTAGGCGGGTTGAGGCTTTGAGAAACTGGTGCAAGGGTTTTCTGTTTGGCGTCGGTACAGGCTCTGATGCATCTTCAAATTGGCCGGATGATGTGCGCGAGATATTAAAAGATATTACGGAATTTACCAAGCTGGAAACAGAAGCTGAGGGTGATGAGGATGAGAATGCTTTGATGGAGATTACTGAATATCTAAGATCGGCAGTTATATTACTACGCGATGAGTTAGGCATTAATTAGCGGCGACACGATTCCACGGCGGCGGCAATAACATGAAACAAAATGAATTTAAAAAACGGCGCAAGCAGTTAATGCAGCACGTTGGCAAAGGCAATATTGCGTTAATAGGCAGTGCTTCAATCCGCACTCGTAACCGGGATGTGGATTATCCATTCCGGCAGGATAGTGATTTTTACTATTTAACAGGCTTTAATGAACCGGATGCCTTGGCTGTGTTTATTCCTGGACGTGAACAGGGAGAATACATTTTATTTTGCCGCGAATTTGATGAAAAAAAAGCCTTATGGGAAGGTGCGCATTCAGGACTGGAGGGCGCTACAACGCATTATGAAGCGGATGATTCTTTTCCGATTGATGATTTGGATGACATTTTGCCGGGCATGCTGGAAAACAAAACTAAAGTTTTTTATCCGATGGGTCGTGATTCAGAACTGGATCATAGCTTGCTGGAATGGATAAATCATATTCGAAGTCAGTCCAGAAGCGGTGTTGTTGCACCGGGAGAGCTGGTTTCCCTGGAACTAATTCTGCATGAAATGCGCCTGTTTAAAAGCGCTGGCGAACTTAAATTAATGCGCCGTGCCGCAGAGGTTTCGGCAAACGCCCATATTAAAGCCATGCAAGCTTGCAAGCCTGGGATGTATGAATATCAGATAGAAGCAGAAATTATTCATCATTTTATACAAAACGGGTTGCGTGCAGTGGCTTATCCATCGATTGTTGCCAGTGGAAAAAATGCCTGTACTTTGCACTACACAGTCAATGCCGATAAACTAAAAAACGGTGATTTATTGCTTATTGATGCCGGGGCTGAGTGCGATCATTACGCCGCCGATATTACGCGCACTTTTCCAATTTCCGGGCGTTTCAGTGAGCCACAAAAACAACTTTACCAGTTGGTTTTAGATGCCCAGGCTGCGGCGCTTGAACAAATTAAACCAGGACTGGCCTGGAATCTGGCGCACGAGGCCTCGGTTGATGTGCTCACCAAAGGCCTGGTATCCTTAGGCCTGCTCAAAGGCAAGGTAAAAAAACTGATTAAAGATGAAAAATATAAACAGTTTTATATGCATCGGATCGGTCACTGGCTGGGAATGGATGTGCATGATGTCGGCGATTATAAAATTAATCAGGAATGGCGCATATTGGAAACTGGTATGGTATTGACTGTTGAGCCCGGTTTGTATATCCCTTCAGACTGTATAACTGTTGATGAAAAATGGCGCGGCATAGGCATACGTATCGAAGATGATATTTTGGTCACGCCTCAAGGCTATGAAATATTAACCAGTAACGTACCTAAAACCATAACAGAAATTGAAGCATTAATGCAGGCGGCGTGATGCAACAGGATTATGATTTGGTCATTGCCGGCGGCGGCTTGGCAGGCAACTGCCTGGCGTTGGCGCTAAAAGACACCGGGCTGCGGATTGCTATCGTTGAAGCCAATTCCCGCGAACAATTGCACTCCTCTCCTGCAGGCGACAGGGCCTTGGCTTTAGCGGCAGGTACAGTAATGATGCTGGATGTGTTGGATATCTGGCAAGGCATCGCTCACGCCGCCACTGCAATTAAGCATATTCATATTTCTGATCGTGGCCATTTTGGCAAGACTCGCTTATCGGCACAAAAAGAACACGTTGATGCGTTGGGTTATGTCATCACTGCGAGAGATATAGAAACGCATGTCGCAAATCTGGTTACTGAGGCCGGTATAGAACTGATTTCTCCAGCCCGCGTTGTTGGTTTGATGTCAGACGATAAAGAAGTATGCATCAGTTTAAAACAGGGCAATACGTCATTAAATTTATCGGCTAAATTACTAGTTGGCGCCGACGGCGGTTTGTCATCAGTCCGCAAGTTGCTGGACATAGCTCAGTACATGACGGAGTATGGCCAAACAGCACTAGTCACGACAGTAAAGTCAACCATCCCCAATAAAAACACTGCATTTGAGCGTTTTACAGCTTCCGGACCGTTGGCATTATTGCCCGTATCAAAAAACCATTGTTCAGTAGTCTGGACGCGCTCGACTGAAGATGCCAAAGCACTGATGTTAGGTAGTGAGGCGGATTTTCTGGAGGAGCTGCAACAATGTTTTGGCTACAAACTGGGCAGGCTTAGCCTGGCTGCGCCAAGACGGGATTTTCCATTATCGCTGATACGCGCAGAAAAAATGGTTGCAGGTCGAGCGGTAATTATAGGGAATGCGGTACATCAACTGCATCCCGTTGCCGGCCAGGGTTTTAACTTAGGATTACGGGATGTTGTGCGATTGGCGGAGATGCTCGATACTCAGCATAAACAGAATAAGGATATTGGCGCAGCCGGTTTTCTAAACGATTATGCCCGGTCGAGGAGGAAGGATCATGAGCGAACGATTGGTTTTACAGATACAGTGGTAAAGATTTTTTCCAATGAATGGTTGGCGCTGGCTGTTGCTCGAAATGTCGGGCTGACTTTACTGGATCATATTCCTGCTGCTAAAACCTTGTTTACGCGGCATGCCATGGGTCTTGCGAATCACATACCCATTTTGCGAAGCAAAGGATAGGGCTGCTGAAATTGTATGGTATCAACGAAAATAAAAAAGTAAAAAGAATGCAGAGCTGAATGATGAGCTCAAAACAGCCCTGCTACAACATGAAAACAATCGCTCAATCGAGAGGGGATCCCGGGATTTTTGAGTGGTAACCGCTATTTACTTTGATTTGCTTTCTTTCTTTGGTTCGACGTCTGCTGCTGCATCCTTTGATTTATTATCTTTCTTTGATTCGGCTACGGCTGCTGCTGGAGCATCACCAAGCAAGATGTCTTTTTTGTTTTTCTCGACGATCTTTTTACCTATGCCTTTAACGCTGGTCAAGTCTTCAGCTGCTTTGAACGGACCTTTTTCTGTCCTGTATTTTACGATAGCTTCAGCTTTTTTCAGGCCAATGCCTGAGAGTGCTTCCGAGATGGTTTTTGCATCTGCAGTGTTAACATTAACGGGCGCAGCAATAGCATTGAAGGCAAATAAAGATAATAACAATATTAATTTTTTCATTTTTTTCCTCTTACGGGCAGAATTAAATAAACAAGAGTATTCTTGTTATCGGGAACAAAAATAACATGACCTATACAGAGTAAAGCGTAGTAGTTTATTATGGAAATACAATGAGAATTTCATTTTATAGACTAAAATCAGCCGGGCAATAGTTCTTGTTTGTTATGCTCATTTCTGGTGGCTTAACCGTGTTTAACCGGCATTTAGGCCATCCGCCTAGTAAATTTTCAGCAATTTAGCCGGAATAGAGAATGCCTGCGGAATATCAATATCAGGAGTTATTAGCAATAAAAATAGCCCGCTTTGGCGCCGGCAGCCCTTCGCAGGTTAACTGAGGGTTTTCTGAACTAAGAAAATCCTTTAGTGAGTGAAGCTGCATCCATTCTGTGCTTCGCTGTTCTTCAATGCTGGTTGCGGTAACATCAATCAATCGGATATTGTTAAAGCCGCATCGTTTCAGCCAACTCATTAATGTTTCACAACTGGGCAAAAACCAGACATTACGCATTTTGGCATAGCGTCCTTCGGGCACTAACACCTCACCTAATCTGCCGTCAATGACCAGAGTTTCCAATACCAGCTCACCTCCGGGTTGCAGGCACTCCCTTAATTCCAGAAGATGATCGATGGGGGAACGGCGATGATGAAACACACCCATGGAGAATACTGTATCAAATGCTTTTAAACCATAAGGTAATTCTTCTATACCTAATGGCAAGACATAGACCGGCGCTTCGCCATAGAGTTTTCTGACTAGTTGAAACTGCATCACATTAAGAAGCAAGGGGTCCAGGCCAACTACCATTTTTGCATTGGCGCCCAACATCCGCCAGCAATGATAGCCATTTCCACAACCTACATCCAACACCAGGCGGTTGTTGAGTGGTGTAATATGGTTTTTTAGACGATCCCACTTCCAGTCTGATCGCCATTCGGTGTCAATTTTAATGCCAAATAAGTTGTATGGTCCTTTACGCCAGGGATGTAATGCCTTGAGCTGATGTTCGAATTCCATTCTAGCGGCTTCAGGCAAGTCTTTCGATTGGCCTATCTGCACGGTATCAGCATCCAATAAACGGTAGCTTGTTGTTAATTCTGGCAGGCTCTCAATCACGGTCTGCCATTGCAATAATGTGCCATGTCTGGTTAAATCAAATGCATTGGCAAGTTGCTGTGGCAATAATTTGACCCAGACATCAGCTTTTACATCAAGTAAAATATTATATAATGGTTGATAAGCAAACATTTTATGGTAATGCCTGACGGAGTTTAAGCCTCTGCTTCTTAATGAACAGGACTGACATTGAGAGTATTTGCTGTTTAACTGAGGATGCGAATGTGCAAAGGGGATCAGGACTAAAGGCTACAAGCCAACCCTGCCAGCCGCTGTGATGGCAGGATTAGCCGTATATATGATAAGTTACGAATTTTTTGATGCCAGTGCTTCGGTATTACGTTTTGCGAGACTATCGATAACAGCGTTTAATGACCCTTTAGTTTGCACTTCGTTGGTAAAGGTCGTACGGTAGTTAGTCACCAGACTCACCCCTTCAATCATAATATCGTAGGCTTTCCATTCCCCTTTGCTCAACAACATGCGGTAATTCACGGCGACGGGCTGAAGGCCTGGCTGTAAAACTTCTGTTTTTACGATGACTTTTGTTGCACCATTTTCCATATCAAGAGGCAAATAACGAATCGACCAATCTTTGAACTCTACGAATGCTCGGGAATATGTTCTTACCAGCAACGTTTGAAATTCCTGCTTAAAACGCTCACGTTCGTCAGGTGTTGCGGTTTTCCAGATTTTCCCCAGGACTAATGCTGAAATCCTGTCGAAATCAGTATGCGGCAAAATAGTTTCATTAACAAACTGGGTAACTTTTGCAAAATCATTGATAAAGGATTTATCCTGCATTCTTTGCTGTAATTTTGTCGAAGCAACTTCTATGGCTTGTTGCGGGGGCAACAAGTTAGCCGCCATTACGTTCGCAATGGGCATTAAAGCCATTAAGACTGCAAATAAACCAAATAATGTGTAGTGTCTTGCTTTCATAAAAAACCTCTAAAATCAAACCGGTGTATGCATACCCTATTTTTCAAATATCAGTGAGTATATTCCCTGATACAATAATCTCTGAGCCAGTGAGTCTGACATTATTGCCTGCCTGCACGTCACAATCAACAAACCCATGATCATGGATAAGATGGCATATAATAGCATCAATCCCTATACACACGCATGAGAAGAATGTGTTTTAACCTGCAGGAGAGGCGATAACTCAAGAACAATGAGTATTTTATTCAGTACATGTTCTTTTGGCGATCTTTTTAACTTTCCAGGTTGAGTTAGCAGTAGTCTAATGCAACAATTGAAGTCCAAAACTATTTACGGGACAAATAAATGAAACAAATAATAAATCGTACAGAAACAGGTTTTACGCTGCTTGAATTATTGGTGGTGTTGGGTATTATCGCCATGCTTGCCGGAATAGTAGGGCCTCAGGTCATGAAACACATGGGCGAGTCTAAAACCAAAGCAGCAAAGGTACAAATTGAAGAC
>JBAQEN010000088.1:0-1798 GCA_049286765.1 Methylococcaceae bacterium | reverse complement strand
CTTCAGCGCTACATTTTGAAGAGCCTGCATCTACTTTGATATTAACTCTGGCGACTGTGTTGTTTAGTGATTCTGGTATTGTTCCCTTTACTAGTAAAAAACTTTCTTTATCTTCTATAGTTACTTTAACGGGGATTGTTTTTACGGTTACGCTGATTTGCTCAGGCTTGGCAACATTGAAAGCCATAAAAGAAAGCGATGACCCCGGTGCAGCAGTTTCTAAATGTGGGGGAAAAAATTTGTCTAGTCGTGGTTTTATGCAGGAATTTTCACTGCCGCCACCGCCACCACCACCGCCATGGCCGCTATGATGCTCTGCTGCATTTGCCGCGTTAATATTAAAGAATAAAGCAATAAAAAAGATAGCTGGTAAGCTTGGTTTATTCATAGAGTCATCCTTTTGTTATTTTTGTTGTCCAGCATAAAGGCAAATCGAGTGCATCCTTTAAATAGGGTTTATGCTGAGGATTAAAGTGTTTCTTCGCTAAAAACACTAATTATATTCATAAATAACGGTTTTATGGCTATAGAAAATTGCATAAATTAAAGTAATGGGTCCAGCCTCGGTCTTTGATGTGGCATTGATCATAGAACATTGGCATAGTCCTGTTCCAGTTGCCGGAAATTCATTGATGACATAAAACGGCTGAAACTCATCCAGGCCGAAAGTCCCATCAGGTCTTTGAACTGTGGCGGCAGAAAGTGTGGCGCTATGACCGTGCCTTCTTCAACCAGATCTACCAGCACCTTCATGTCTTCAAGCATGGTTTTACCGCAAAAAAGCAAGGGAATTCGATCCGGTTTGCCCTTGCTGACCGCCAGGCGCATGAAGTTATAGGTCAGTACGAAACCTTTGATATAGGTGAGGTCTTTGGTAAACGGCATGCCATCTGAACTGCTGCCCCTGAATACCCGGCTACTGAGCGTATAGCTTTCCTCCAAATCTAGGCCTTTGTCTCTGAAGAAATGAAAGATGTCCATGAAGTCCGCGCCATCTTCGGCAAGCGTGATGGCGCGTACCCGGTTAATCAGGCGCATCAGCCGGTTTGGCGTGGAGCTGAAGGTTAATATCTCCATCAGTACTGCCAGTCCTTCCTGAGTTACGGTGGCAGAAGGTGGCCCTTTGCCAAGAAACGTGCAATAAGGTTGAGCCAGGCCATTCAGCGTAGTGCCCAAATGCACCCATATTTCGTGAACTTCAAGTACACGCAGGTCGCGCATATTGAATAAGGCATCCGCGCGCAATTTGATGTAATCGGTGCCGGCGGCGGCATCTGCGACGATACCATCACTGATCATGGCGCGTAGGCCATCACCGGGAAACAGGCCTTCAATTTTTTCATTGAGGATGGCTACCGCATCTTTCGCATTGATGGTTTTGGGTTCTTCAACCAGGAAATCCAGTTTCAGCAATTGGGACAGCGTTCCTTCCATCATGCTGCCGAGATCGGCGATAGTCGGGTCACCAACATGAAAAACATCATGCGAAGAGCCGTATAGTTCCTGGGAAATATCAGAGAAGATAGGGGTGCCCCTGGACTCCAGCATGCGCACGACGGACTGATATTCGCGGCAAATTCTACGCATGATGACGCTAAGTGGGTTGAGTTGGCCCAGTGTACGCGACAAATCCCGCTCAATTTGGTAGAACTCGCGTTTTTTCTCTGTTGGGTCAAAGCCTAACGGCCGCTGCAGATAATAATCGGGGTTCACGGATGGTGGTTTTTTGCATTTGCCATCGAAAAAAGCCTGCTTGACATTGTCATCCCATTTGATCGCGTCCAGGATGCGTATAGGC
>JBAQEN010000087.1:0-2071 GCA_049286765.1 Methylococcaceae bacterium | reverse complement strand
GTCTGGGCATGAGTAAAAAGCTGGGACCATTGACTTACGGTAAACGCCAGCAACTTCAGTTTCTTGAAACAGAACTATCAGAATAT
Source organism: Methylococcaceae bacterium (assembly GCA_049286765.1). Classification (GTDB taxonomy): domain Bacteria; phylum Pseudomonadota; class Gammaproteobacteria; order Methylococcales; family Methylomonadaceae; genus JAGXGJ01. The sequence goes on along the minus strand of JBAQEN010000087.1, from coordinate 1,985 downwards.
CGCAATTACAGTGATGAGACAGCCCGTATAATCGATACAGAAATAATGGCGTTGGTTGAGGAAGGCGAAAAACGAGCCCGAGAAATCATCACTGCAAACAGAACTGCGTTGGAAAAACTAGCCAACTTGTTACAGGAAAAAGAAGTTATTAACAGGGAGGAAATGACAGCATTACTTGAGAATAAATAGTAGACGTCTTTCCTAAATAATCGGCATAGGATTAACCTAAGATAGGGTTAGAATGCCTTGCTACTAGCAGATTTGGGATACCAAGGGATGCACAAACATCATCAGAACTCGACCCTGCCAGTTAAAAAGAAAAAAGGCCAAGTCCTTTCGGCAGAAGACAAAACCGATAATAAGGCACTATCAAAACAGCGTGTTTTCATTGAGCATGTCAATCGCTGATGCAAAATCTTCAGGATTGTTAAGGATGTTTATCGGGGCAAGCACAAGAATTACTCCTTGGCATGGAATTTAGTGGCGGCTCTTGTTAACTTGCGCTATGGTCATATTTAGGAAAGATGTCTAGTATGTATGGTTTATTCTTTGACAGTTTTCAATCAGGGCGCGATCTTGGTGTGAGTTTAATGAATTTTTATTCCATTAATCGGTAATCGATCTATTGCCTTGATAATAAACCTCCACTGAAAGCCTATGCCAGCAAGCACGGCTATATGTAAAACTTCATGAGGGCCGATTATTCCAGTCAGTATGATCAATTTTTGGTGATATTCAATAATTGCCCCTACCGTATAGCAAATACCACCGATCACCAGCGGTTGAATAAAAGCGAAACCGTATCTTCGCCAGAGTTTAAATCCCATGAAGACTCCCATCCATCCAAGAACCAGATAGAAAGACAAACCTAACCATTCCGGTATGGTTGTGAAATAAATTGTCTTGACAACAAGACCGCTGATGGCCAAAACCCACACAATTACGAGAAATCCCCATCTTAAAAACCCGCTAAATAGAATACAGTGTATTGGTGTAAACGTACCCGCTATGACCAGAAAAATGGCCGCATGGTCTAAGCGTTGAAAAACTTTATGCGCTGTCCCGCTTGCCGATAATAAATGATAAACACCACTGATCAGCAATAACAAAATACAGGATCCGGAGAACACTGACAGTGAGAGAGTGCGAATGCTATCTCCATTCCCACGTCTAATTAAAAAATAGGCCTGATAAGCAAAAAAGATTGCGCCCATAAAGTGAATAATTGAACTCAAGGGGTGCGTAAAACCAGGTATCTGATAAATATTTATCATATAGCAACAAATGCCTGCAGTGATATATATCGAGCACCGAGAATAATTTTCTCAGACAGGATAATTTTATCAGGAATTGGTGTTAATGAGTGGAAATCAAATTTTATTAAACACTCGTAATCAACTTGATAATAATCAATTTTATTTAGGTATTATTTTTAATGATCTATTAATGTCCTATTAATTTTATTGTGTTAAATTATTTGCCATAGATGTTCACAGTTATATAGACGATTAGCGTCAATACGCCCTGGATAAAATTTAAATGAACATGTCAGACTTTAAAAAATCAACATCACCCGTTATCCAATTGTTAGGAGTGATACTGCTCAGTATCTTAACCAGCGGTTGTCAGCATCTGGTATTTTTTCCCGATGAAAATGAAAACATTGCCATTCCTGGATCTCAGCCAGAAACCGAAGCCGAATCAAAAGCTATAGTCACACATGAATTTCAGTTATCCGATGGTCAAAATATTGTAGGAACGATTGCAGCAGTCAATACACGTGAAGATGACACGCTGTCTGATATTGCCCGGCATTTCGGTCTTGGTTATAATGATATTAGCATAGCCAACCCCGATATTGCTCCCTGGACGCCAGAGCCGGGTAGTCGCGTATTATTACCTTTACAATTTATTCTTCCTGATGCTCCCCATAATGGTATTGTTCTGAATTTGGCGAATATTCGATTGTTTTACTATCCAAAAAA
>JBAQEN010000086.1:0-3560 GCA_049286765.1 Methylococcaceae bacterium | reverse complement strand
TCCACAATTTCAAAAAACAGTTTTGATGTAAACACATTTTTAAAAAAACTGACAACGCGCCCGGGCATTTATACAATGCTTAATGACAAGGGTGAAATTATTTATATTGGCAAAGCCAAAAACCTGAAAAATCGCGTTTCCAGTTATTTTAAAACGCAAACGGCGTCAATCAAGCAACAGACTATGGTAGCCAAAGTAGCTGCCATTGAAGTCACTGTTACGCATACCGAAGGCGAGGCGTTATTGCTGGAATGTCAGCAAATCAAACGCCATAAGCCGCGTTACAATATCTGCCTGAGAGATGATAAATCCTTTCCTTACATGTTCCTGTCAAGTGAGCAAGACTTTCCACAAATCACCTTTCATCGTGGCGCAAAAAATAAAAAAGGCCGTTATTTTGGCCCTTATCCCAGCTCGGGTGCAGTCAGGGAAAGCTTGAAGTTGCTGCAAAGGCTATTTCCAATCCGGCAGTGTGACGATACCTTCTATAACAATCGGACAAGACCTTGTCTGCAATATCAGATTGAACGCTGCACCGCGCCTTGTGTCGGCCTGATTGATAAACAAAACTATGCTCAGGATGTTGATAGTACCGTGATGTTTTTGGAAGGCAAAGGTGGACTGCTGATTGATCAGTTGATAGTCAAGATGGAGCAAGCTGCGGCTAATCTCGATTATGAGCGGGCCGCCGGTTTTAGAGATCAGATCGCAAAATTACGCTCAGTGCTGGAAAAGCATTTTGTTCATGGAGAAAAAGGTGATGTGGATATTATCGCTTGTGCAAGCAAAGCCAACGTGGCTTGTGTGCAAGTTTTTTTTATCCGTAACGGTCAGCAACTGGGTAATAAAGCATTTTTCCCGAAAATGACTGATGAACATGACCCGGCTGCGATAGTGCAGGCGTTCATTGCTCAATATTATCTGGATAAACAAGCGCCTTACGAATTGATAGTCAGTCATGAACTGGAAGAAACCGAACTTTTAACCGGCGTTTTAACCAATCAGGCAAAACATTCGGTTACCATTTCTCACAATGTTAGAGGCGAGCGGTTAAAATGGCTGCAATTGGCTATTACTAATGCCGAAAATTCACTGTTAAGCAAGCTATCGGATAAACAAGGCATTTATGCACGGTTTCTCAGTTTGCAGGAAGAGTTGGGGTGCAAGGACTTGCCCAAACGTCTGGAATGCTTTGATATCAGCCATACACAAGGCGAGCAGACGGTCGCATCTTGTGTGGTATTTGATAGAGAAGGCCCGGTAAAATCAGCTTATCGCCGGTTTAACATCACCGGTATAACCGGAGGCGATGATTATGCCGCCATTCATCAGGCCGTTTTCAGACGCTTTAAACGGCTGACAAATTCGCCTGGAGCGGATTTGCACGCGAAGTGCCCGTTGGGGGATGGGCAGGGACAGCCCAGCCTGAAACAAGGCGAGAACGAGGCGCCGGATATATTGTTTATTGATGGCGGCAAGGGTCAAGTACACGCAGCACAAAAGGCACTAGCGGAATTAGACGTAAACAATGTTATGATAGTCGGGGTTTCAAAAGGACCCGATAGAAAACCGGGCATGGAAAAGCTGATTCTGGCTGATCAGGACCAACCGATAGACATAACTTCCGGAGCCAGCGGTTTACTGTTAATTCAGCATATCCGTGATGAAGCGCACCGGTTTGCAATAACAGGGCACAGGCAACGTCGTGGTAAGTCAGCAAAACAGTCGGTGTTGGAAACTATTCCAGGCCTTGGTTCCAAGCGACGGCAGATATTATTAAAACAGTTTGGGGGGCTGCAAGGCATTTCACGCGCTGGCGTAGATGCACTTTGCAGTGTGGACGGCATAAGTCGAGAGTTGGCGCAACGCATTTACGAACTATTTCATCATCAAGATGACGATTCAATTTAACATACCTACAAATCTCACGCTGTTAAGAATCGCGTTAATTCCTTTATTAACGGTGGTTTTTTATTTGCCTTGGCACTACTCCAATCTGGTTTGCACACTGATTTTTATATTAGCCGGGCTTACTGATTGGCTGGACGGTTACCTTGCCAGAAAAATGCAGCTGGAAACGCCTTTTGGCGCTTTTTTAGATCCAGTGGCCGACAAGCTAATGGTCGCTATAGTTCTGGTTTTAATAGTTCAGCAGCAGGCAACTCCTTATCTGGCCATTCCAGCAGCTGTTATTATAGGGCGGGAAATAACCATTGCCTCTTTACGAGAATGGATGGCAGAAATCGGCCAGCGGGCGCATGTCAAGGTTTCTCAATTAGGTAAATGGAAAACTACTGCACAAATGGTGGCAATCGGCATGTTGTTATATCGTGACGATTTGTTCGGTATTCCGATAAACTATTGCGGTTATGGTCTTCTCTATATTGCAGCCGTATTGACGCTATGGTCTATGATTAATTACTTAAGCGCGGCATTGGCGGTCATTAATAATAAATAATTACACAACCAATCCGGAATCTTAACTCTAAACCTTTTGGATTTTCACTAACAACAAAATACAGCACATTGAATCAGCTGTGAAAGAAGAAAATGGATCAGGAAAAAGAAAACATTCAGTCGAAAGCTGAAACACAGGATGAAATATTACTAGCGGCTCTTAAGCTATTTGCCGAAAAAGGTTATTTTAATACCTCATTAACTGATATTGCAGAAGCGGCGGGTATAAAAAATAGCAGTGCAATCTATCAGCATTTTAAAAATAAACAAATGATCGCTTCGCAACTGTATACCGATATTTTCAATAGCTTGAATATTTCTATCGATGATATAAGACGTAGAAATCAAAAATCATCGGAACAATTGCGCGGCATTGTCGATTTGTTTTTCAAGTTGACCGATGATGCACCCGAAGTCATGCAGTTTCTGTTGAATTTAAAACTCAACGAGTTCTTGCCAAATGAAAAGCCTGTTCTGGAAACAAGCGCCTTCGCGAAAATCATCAAAATCATTCAGTCTGGGATTAATGCAGGTGAAATACGCAATATTAATCCATTGCTGGTAAATGCCTATTTTTTTGGCATTATCAATCACACGTTGCGATCAGTGTTGACTGGTGAGTTGGACAAAAAAGCCGATGCCTATCTGTCGCAAACGTGGCTTACGGCATGGGGCGCAATCGCCAGGAAGTAATGCAGCTTCTCAGCTGCATTATGTATTTTGCCATCAGTTCGATAATTAATTTTCCTGATTAGCAAGATACTTCAGCTATTCGCAGAAATCGTCTTACCGGCACGGATTGCCGGTATCCAGGGTAGACTCTATATGCCTTCCTTGGCTTCTGGATTCCGGCAATCCCTGCCGGAACGACGTTACCTTTAGGTTTTGCGCCTTGGCTGAAGCATCTTGCTAATCAGGTTAATTTTTAATTGAGAGTTCTCATTCAAGCATTATTTATGTTTTACCGGTTGCGGTGTTAATTTCCAGATATCCCGATTGTATTCGCTAATAGTTCTATCGGTAGAGAATTTGCCGCTGTTCGCACAATTCAGAATGCTCATTTTGGTCCAGCGATCTTTATCCCGATAGGTCTCTTCAACGCG
>JBAQEN010000085.1:0-2782 GCA_049286765.1 Methylococcaceae bacterium | reverse complement strand
GAGGTCGTTTATATTCATGATAGGTTTCATTCTCTTATCATGAACGAGATTTAAGCATTTGTCAGACTCATTGCCCGTTAGAAATACGGAACTCCTTCAGACTCATTTAGCATTGGAAGAGGCTATTATTCGCAATCTATTCGTTTATTGTTTACTGTAGTCGCGACCGTCTTGTTATTGCAATCCAGCATCTCGCATTCAGAAAAAAAGTCAGAGGCCGACGAGCGTGTTATCCTTGCTGTCTTCGCTCATCCTGATGACGAAGCGAGCGTGAGTCCAGTGCTTGTGAAATATGCAAGGCAAGGTGTTTCGGTTTATCTCGCCACTGTTACCGAGGGACGGTTGGGTATAAATGAATATACTGGCATCTTAGCGGGTGATAGTCTTGCTGCTGTTCGGAAAAAGGGGCTTATATGCGCGGCTGAAAAACTGGGAATCAAACCGCATATTATGTTGGGTCTTCACGATCAATTGAAAATGGATGAGGGAATGGATAAACTTAGTGAATAACTGGATTCCCTTCGAAAAGGATTAAAAAAGTTATTTGCCGAATTGAAGCCTGATATAGTGCTGACCTGGGATCCTTCTGGTTGGTCGGGCCATCTCGATCACCGCCTGGTAGTTTCTGTTGTTACCGAAGTTTTCGAAAGCCGGAAATGGGGGAAACCATCGCAACTTTACTATGCGGCCATTCCAACTGCCAACCAGCCATCAGACATGCTGCTGGCCACTGTTGATCCGAGTTATCTTTCTGTTAAAGTGCCGTTGAAAGAAGAAGATTATGAAAAGGCTAGGGCATCGCTATTGTGTCATGAAAGCCAATTCACGCTGACGACTATTGAGCAGATGCACCAAAGAGAAAAAGCTTCGAATGGCAATGCTTATTTTCGACCTTTTATTCCTGTGACGAAAGGACAGGATTCTTTGTTTTAAAAAAATTGGGTGCAATTAAACGGTTTTATCGAAAATATTCATAAAGCGTAAAGCCGCGCTAATCTGCTGACACAATTATTCTGATAAAGCCATAAATTGCTTATAAGCAGGTATAATTTCATCAGACAACTGTCCCTTTTGAATCATATGAGCATTGTTTTTACCTTCTTTCTTATGATAAATGCTGTTAGGTACTGCTCCACTACTCTTGGGTTATTAAACTACTTATTTTGTTTCTCTGCTTTATCTAATCTGGATTTATGAACTTTACCAAATACTTCTCCCCAAGAAATTTCTGATTCACCTATACCATCAGGGTCTTCAAATAATTCCCCGCAAGCTTGATTAATATCCGCCCTACAAGTTGGGCATTTAACTTGTAAGTAATCAACATGGGAATTGGTAATATCTATTAATTCTGAAGGTATCATGGCTGCTGTACCTAATAAATTATTACCCCAGAATCGAGACTGGATATTGCTTCGAAAATAATTTGATCACATTCTTTGCGTGCTTGTTCTGTTGCTTTATTCCAAGCGTGTTTTGCTACATTCCTCATAAGCTCATTATTTTCTTTATCTAATGTTTTGGGTTGTTCTTTCCAATAGTCTTCAAAAGTCATTTTCTTCTCCCAACGATGCGCAATTAATAGCAATGGGTTTTAATCGAGTGTGGTCTTCGTCGGTTCGCCACTAAGAATTTTTAGCATAATGGTATTCCTTTTAAAGGGTGGTTTAGTCAAAGCTGGGGGCCGTCATGCCCGATAGTTAGACTTAATGGGGTATTTTGGGTACAGCACCGTCAACCTGGTGCTGGGCTTAGAAATATCCCCACGATTGTTGGGATGACTACTCCTTGAAGGTGTAGCTAATGTTAAAATTAAAATGTTAAACCTTTGTTTAGGGTACCGATGAGCAAAGTTAGTCACCGTGGCGATACAGAGATACCATCTTATAGTGATATGGTAAGAGTTATTTATTAAGAGTTAATTAAGGCAGTATCGGTATGTCAGTGACGGTTTTTATTTAGTGTAAAACAGCCTCCAATATTTACTACTTTCAGCGTCAGCTTTACCAGTCAATAAGTACACTAAACATTAAAAAAAACAATGCGATAATTTTTTGATATAGTCAATTTTGACGCTATTTTCACCGTTTCCATGGTCATTTTTCCACGCTGTTTTACACGGTGGGATTTGTCCACATATAGGCTTGAGTATAGTTCTGCGGCGGCCCGCCTGTTCCGTTGAACTACATCCAGCCGAGGTTAAATTGCGCCACCGCTTCGCCCTGATCAGCGGCCTTGCGAAACCAACACGCGGCTTGTTTATCATCTTGTACTATGCCCTCGCCATTGGCATACATTGCACCCAGATTGTTTTGCGACTCTGCATCACCCTGTTCAGTCTTTATGCGTATTCTATTCTCTGCTCCACACTTCCATCAGCGTTTGGCATCGGCTCAACGTTTGTGTGATTGGCTTAAGCTGGACTTAAGGTTTGCCGAGTTAGAATCACTCAACATAATAATATCGAGGCCATTACCTTTAAGCACTAAATTAAAACTGCTTACCTTTGAACAGGGACCATTTGGATAAAAACCCTGCGAAGAACTCTAGACAGGATTAGACAACTTTTATGTCATTACCCGATACAACCGCAGTCCTTTATGTATGATGGCTATTTATCAGTTAAGCCAATCTTATTTTAGATAAAAAAGGCATTTTCCTATGATAAAACTCCTATTAGCAATTTTAATGATTGCTCTATACGGGTGTTCAACAGATCAAATAAAAATCAACTACGCTACTTCTTCCGTCCCGGTATCTATTGATCGCACACCTCATTTAG
>JBAQEN010000084.1:0-4331 GCA_049286765.1 Methylococcaceae bacterium | reverse complement strand
CTGTCCACCGCCGCATAAGCCGGAGTAGGAATAGCTATGTCGTGAAAGAATGTTTTTTCGAGCAAGCGATCCTGTGCAACCGCCAGGGCTTTGGGTGAGGGATGTACTTGGGTATGTGAGGCAAGAAATTCAGCCACATCGGCGGGTACATTCTCAAATTCATAAGTAACCACATCAGCGCGTTCTGCAAGCTCTGCGAGTAAGCGAGGATCATTATAATCACCCAGCAGATGTTTACCCAGTTTATTGGCACAAGCATCAGCAGATGGATCAAGAAAAATGAAATCCACACCTAATGGATAACCCGCTAATGCAATCATTCTGGCAAGCTGGCCGGCGCCCAGTATACCGACTATCATAAAATTTCCTCGCGTGGATCGGAATGCGCAAGCACCGTTTCGGTCTGCTCGTGTCTGAATTCATTTAATGTATCCCGATACTGAGTATGTTTATTACTGATAATGGCGGCTGCCAGTAATGCCGCGTTGATTGCGCCTGCTTTGCCGATAGCCAGCGTCCCCACCGGAATACCCGCCGGCATTTGCACGATGGACAATAAGGAATCCATGCCATTCAAAGTCTTGGATTGCACTGGAACGCCTAAAACAGGAATTGTTGTTTTAGCAGCCGTCATGCCCGGTAAATGCGCAGCGCCACCTGCGCCTGCGATAATCACTTCCAAGCCTTTAGTTTCTGCTATTTCAGCGTAATGGAACAGTTTATCAGGGGTTCGGTGTGCCGAAACAACTTCAATCTCGTGAGGAATGCCCAGCCGCTCTAAAGTTTCAGCCGCAAAGCGCATGGTTTCCCAGTCAGAGGTCGAACCCATGATGATGCCAACCAGTGCCGTCATTATGTTCTCCTTTCAGTATCGGAATAATCCGGACGAATAATAAAACTGCGCAGTATCGCATAAATGACACGGTGATGTTTTCTAAATTGTGAATTATTAATAGGAAGAAGGGTAGAATGAGTTTTAATAAAATGATAAAGTTTAAGGTTATTTAATAACGGATTCAAGCTACGGTGTAAATCTTGAATCTTTTTACCTTTGCGCTTTGCGATTCAACCTTATGAAGAAGACATATACCTTTACAAAAAACTTCCTTTTTGCCGCCTTGGCCAGCTTTGTTATTACGCTCTTTATTACGGGCTGCTCCGATGATGAGGAAAAAATAGGAGCCGTTAAAACCAGCCATAATCCATTTGATCATTCTCATGATGTTCCAGTGACTGATATTCAAAAACATAAATTCGAGCATGATTTTGCTGCACAATGCGTGGAAAGAGAATTGAAGAATTCAGCCAATAAAGAAGTGGATAAAGAACGCTTTGCTCAATCCTGTATGTGTGTGGCAACCTTTATGATGAAAGATTTAACGGCTCAGGAAGCTGAAAAATTTCTTACTGAGCATGAAAATCCCCGCTCGTTGCAAATCAAGTATGACAGTGCCGTTTATCATTGCACGCAACAGAAAACTGTAGATAAAGGTTTTAAAATTTACGATTTACCTAAACCCAAGAAGGAAGAGGGATTTTTTAGCAAATTCTTTTAAAAGAAAGGCTGCACTGCTGCAATAATCAATTCAGGGTTGTTATCCGCATTACTTTAGGGAACCTCTAAAAATAGCTTTTTCATAAGATTTATGAATGTAAGTCATTGAAAAATATAAGTACAAATTTTTCAAAATTGAATTATTAGAGGTCCCCTTTAATGAAGAGTGATGCGGCCATTTTAGCCGCCCAATTGGCGAGTGAATTCATTCGTACATCCTTAAACCTGAATAATTATCGTTTTTTCAGCCAGTTCTTTTAAAATCTGCAAACCGCCTGCAATAATGAATTCAGGATCAGGATGATTCGATTCCTTAGCCACTTGCTTTAAACAATCTTCCACTAATAAATTTTCATGTTCCTGAACGATTTCCAGTAAACGGTAGGTGATTGGCGTGATTTCAATAAAATTAACATCATCCTCTCTGTTGCGGTAGACGATAAGGAAGGTCGGCTGGTCAGGCGCTTCCAACGGTAAAAAAGCAGGTCCTATTTTCTGGACTGGGTATTGATAAAGCAAAGGCCAGGCTAACGGGGATAGGGCGACAGCTTGTTCAGTCAAGCTATCCAGGCTTTGTTGCTTGGCTACTATCTTATCATTAGCGATGGATAACGCCATTTCAACCCATTCATAATGGGCCAGTTCCAGCATAAACGGGAAATCATCAGAGCTTTCTCGTTCATTTTGCAAATAATCCAGAAACTCCTCCGGGATTTTCGAAAAATAGGGTGTTTTGCACGAATGCCTTGCGAAAAAGTCCTGAGCAAGAGCGAACCATTGATGGTCAGTCAGCAACCTTCTCAACACCGGAAAATTACCCGACAAGAACCCCTCGATATTGTTAAAAAACAACTCCCTGTACATGGCCATACGCGGCTCTCTAACATCGGCAGGCGCGGGATTATTCTCAGGGTCCCGTATATAGGCTGCAAATTCACGCTGCTTGGATTTAAAATCAACACGCCCATCCGTTTTAAGCATACCGTTTTTCATGTTGCTTGGTCCAGGCGTCTTGCATCATTCTGATAGTGTTGACTTCCTTTATTAACTCAGGCAAGGCGGGAATATTAAAATCGCGCTCCAACAGGGCAGGAAACACACCAAAAAGCTCGTAGGCCTTGCCTAAAAGTTTCCATACGGGGTCAATAATTTCAGCACCGTGCGTATCGACGAGAAAATCCTCAGCTTCCTGATAATGCCCGGCAATATGGGCGTACGCTATGCGCTGTGCGGGTATAGCCTTTAAAAAAGCTTCGGCATCGTAATGATGATTAACGCTGTTGACATAAATATTATTGATATCAATTAATATATTGCAGTCGGCTTCTTCAACAACGGCATTAAAGAATTCTATCTCAGCCATTTCCTGACCGGGGGCCGCGTAATAAGATACATTTTCGATGGCTATTTTTTGTTCCAGAATATCCTGTACACGCTTGATACGACTAGCGGCATGCGTAACGGCTTCCGAGGTAAACGGAATAGGCATCAGATCATATAAATGCCCTTCCTTACTGCAATAACTCAAGTGCTCACTGTATAACTTCATTTGATGTTCGGCAATGAACTGCTTAATATCCCGCACAAATTTTTCATCCAGAGGATCAGTGCTCCCTATCGATAACGATAAACCATGACAGACAAAATTAAAACGCTCGGTCATGGCGCGAAATTGTTTGCCGAATTTACCGCCGATGGTCATCCAGTTTTCAGGTGCGACTTCATAAAAATCGACCTCTTTCGGAGCCGTTTCAACTAGCTGGCTTAATAACGGCCTCCGTAGACCCAAGCCAGCACCGTGAACGAGATATTGAGTTGTGCTCATAAGAACACCTTTGAGTGATTTGATAGGAACTGGAAGGCATGAGGTCATGCCCTCCATATTCATAAGTTAATGCGGGCAAAGCAAATCCCAACTTAACTTTTATTTTGCCGGGGTAGCAGGAACTGCCGGCATTTTCATTTTTTCACCACAAGCGCCTTCTTTACCTTTCATTGATTCGCCTTGCATCATTTCACCGCAAGCACCCTCTTTGCCTTTCATCATGGCGCCACAAGCAGCTTCCAGGCCTGGTTTCATTTTGCCGTCTTTCATCATGCCACCGCATGAGCCATCGGTCGTTTTTGCTGCTGCTCCGGCAGCTGGTTTCTTACTACTTGCGCACGCGCCTTCTGGTGTTTTTGGCTTGGCCATACCGCCCATAGCAGCACCACATGCCATTTCTCCAGTTTTTTTGGCTGCATCGGCCTCAGCGACCTGCATATAACCATTAGATAATTCGGTCATGCCGAATGGATTGGCTTCAGCATTAGCGGCAGTGGCAGCAACTGTTGAAATTAAAGCAGCACCCATAGCAGCGGCTAAAGGTGTTTTATTGATTTTTTTCATTTTGACTCCTGAGTAGTTTTTAATCCGCGCCCAACTGAGCAGGGGAATTTATCTTGATGCATACGATGCATCAAATGTGCTTATAATACCAAACACAAATGAATAAAGAATGAATTTTTAGAAAGGATAAGACCAAAAACCCCATCTACTTCTTGCACTGTTGGTGATTCTCAAAAATAAACAACCCTTGCCCTGAAGCGCTTTCGCCTGAATTGTTCACTGCTAAATTTAATCCGTTGAACTACAGGGTAAATTCCTGATTTGAAAATATTTTAATTTTTGACCTTTAGGGCATCTCTAAAAATACCCCCATCTCACCGCGATTTTTGACGAGAAGTCATGGCGCTGAAATGAGATAATAACAGCGAGTCCACTGATAGAGAATCG
>JBAQEN010000083.1:0-2668 GCA_049286765.1 Methylococcaceae bacterium | reverse complement strand
ATTCCAGACAGGTCATCGTTGACCAGAATTTTGTATGCCGCCCGTCATCACCAGCGCATTGCTTTTTAAGCGGATTTATTCTTGAAGAAGATAATTAATAGGGTAAATTGGAAATTAGCACAAGGATAGCTCAACCATAATAATAACAATAACATCGAGGCAAGCTACTATGATTAGACTGACTTATGCAAGCACGGCAACAAAGGAATATGGTTCAGAAGAGCTGTTAAAACTGTTAAAGGAATGCCGGACAAATAATGGTGCAAAAAATATAACAGGCATTCTTCTTTTTGCGAATGGAACTTTTTTTCAAGTATTGGAAGGCGACGAAGCAACGGTTAATAATCTATACGCGATTATAGAAAAAGATAAGCGTCATAAAGACTGCACCATCATTGACAAACAAAAAATAACTGAACGGGCATTTCCTTACTGGAGCATGGGTTTTGAAAAAATAGACGCCAAAGAATTAAACAAAATGGATGGGCTTAATGATTTTTTTGAACACGACTTTACGCCATCCGGTTTTGTTTCCCATAAAAACATTATTGGCCCATTATTGACTCACTTGCGTGGCAAACTGGTAAAACAGGTTGCAGAGGAATGCCATGAAGAACTGCCATTAGAACATGATGATCCATTTATAAAATTATTACACCGGACCATTCGCGCCAGCGTTAAGGTATTGGCTTTTTTAATGGTTTTAGTCATTATGCTCGGCGTTCTTGATGTTATCTTTGTCATGTACGAAAAAATGTCCGAACCGCCCTATTTTCATTTGTCAATTAATGAAATTCTGGAAACATTTGGCGCTTTTCTAGCGGTTTTAATTGCCATCGAAATTTTCCTGAACATTACTTTATATATCAGAAGTGACGTAATTCCCGTCAAACTCGTAGTGGCTACCGCTTTAATGGCTATTTCGCGAAAAGTTATTGTTTTTGATTTTCATCATTTAGATCCGGCCTATGTAAGTTCAAGCGCATTGGTCGTACTTGGTTTAGGAGTAACCTACTGGCTACTGGATAAAAAGCATTAACAGCCAATTCAAGGCAAGCAAAATAACAACAATTTACTGTTTTTTATCATAAAGCTATCATTGCATTTTCCAGTTCAGTTCCTCATTTGCTTTCAGTGGAGTAATAGCGTGTTCATTTACTCCATAAGCAGCGGGAACAGTCCATTTGGTTTTTTCCAGCGTAACCGTGCCTGAATTTCGGGGCAAGCGGTAAAAATCCGCGCCGAAAAAGCTGGCGAATCCTTCCAGCTTGTCTAATGAACCGGCGCGGTCAAAAACTTCGGCATAAAGTTCCAACGCTGCATGGGCGCTATAACAACCGGCACAACCACAGGCGGTTTCTTTTAATGATGTAAGATGCGGCGCACTGTCTGTGCCTAAAAAAAACTTCGGATTACCGCTGGTCGCAGCGGCAACTAAAGCAAGACGGTGATGTTCGCGCTTGATGATGGGTAAACAATAATAATGGGGGCGTATACCACCCGCTAATATGGCGTTGCGGTTAAACAGGAGATGCTGAGGGGTAATGGTTGCGGCAATATTCTTACCAGTTGCCTGCACAAATTGTACGGCTTCTTTTGTAGTAACATGCTCGACAACTATGCGTAAATTAGGGAAATTATCGACAATACCGGTCAAGTAAGTCTCTATAAATACCCGTTCACGGTCAAAAATATCACAGTGTTCATCGGTCACTTCGCCATGAATCAGCAACGGAATGTCATATTTTTCCATTTCCTCGATTAACGGATAAATAGCCCTGATATCGGCAACGCCGGAGTCCGAATTGGTCGTAGCGCCAGCTGGATATAATTTAAACGCATGAACATAGTCAGACTCTGCGGCTTTTTTAATTTCAGTTGCCGTAGTGGAGCCAGTCAGATACAGCGTCATCAATGGTGTAAAATCACCACCTGCTGAAACAGCTTGCAAAATCTCTTCCCGGTACGCTACCGCCTGAGCCACTGTGGTTACAGGAGGCTTAAGATTTGGCATGATAATAGCTCGTGCGAATTGCCTGGCAGTATGCGGCAACACAGTTTTTAAAACAGCGCCGTTTCGCACATGTAAATGCCAATCATCGGGGCGAGTTATGGTTAATATTTTCATTGTTGGCTGGGTGTCTGTAAAATAAGCAATTATTTTATAGTAGGTACTTGGAAAAACTAAATTCAGTCCTTATTTTAGTTATTATTTTTTGTTATCGGAGTGGTCAATGCCAATTTACGAATATCAATGTCAGTCCTGTGGTCATGAGCACGAAGCGTTACAGAAACTCGGTGCTGAACCCTTGCTTATTTGCCCGGCCTGCACGAAGCCGGAATTAATGAAAAAAATCTCTGCCGCCGGATTCAGATTAAAAGGTAGCGGCTGGTATGAAACCGACTTTAAAAGCGGCGCCAAGAAAAATGTCGCGGGCGAAGCCTCTGCAGCACCCATTGCTCCCAAAGCCAGCAGTTGTTGCGCTGGTGGCAGCTGTAAAAGCCATTAATAAAACAGGTTCAAGGTTAACAGACTCTGTTTTTGCCTTGCGCCTAGCGCCTTATATCGCTTTTTTATAAACAATTTTTTTAATACACAGGGAAAATTTATGCGTACCCACAAGTGCGGCGAATTAAATACACAACAGCTAGGCGAAACCGTTTCAAT
>JBAQEN010000082.1:0-5060 GCA_049286765.1 Methylococcaceae bacterium | reverse complement strand
GCGGCAACTGGATACCAGCATCCGCCGGCTGGGTTCTGGGGAACTTAAAGAACCGATTGATGTTTCAGGTCCTTCGGATCTGCGTTATTTGGGCGGGCGTCTGGAGTGGCTGCGAACGCATTTGTTGGAACTGGAGGTTTCGAAACAGCAGTTCATGCACAACGTAGCCCGCGAAATCGATTTACCGCTGGATAGTATTCGCGAAGGCGCAGAACTACTTGTAATTGAGGTAAATGAAAAACCGGACAGCGTCCGGCAGGACATCGCGCGCCTCCTATGCAAGAATATTGACAAGCTGAAAACAGTATCTGAGGAATTGGTTCGTTATAGTCAGATCAATGCGAATCCGGAAATGAACCGCAAGAAAACCGTCAATATGAAAGTCTTGCTTGAGTCGGTCATCGAGGATTTTCAAACCCGTCTACAGGCCAAATCAATTAGCTTGAAAAAGCTGGTCCGCCCAGTCGAGATTCCCGGAATCCAGGAGCAGTTGCGAAACATTATCGAACAGCTGATGTCGAATGCGGTGAAATATTCACCAGAGGGTGGAGAAATACGCATCATGCTTCGCGAATCGGGCATGCAGATGGAAATGGAAATCGAAGATGAGGGTCCGGGTATAGACCTTGAGGAACGTGCGCATGTGTTTGAACCCTTTTTCCGTGGCAAGACCGCCCAATGCAACGGGCGTGTCGAAGGTCCAGGATTGGGACTGGCAATTGTCAAAGAATATGTTGCCAACCATCAGGGCAAAGTCAATATTATTGACTCAAGACAAGATCAACAGGGGGCTCGCATCCGCGTTCAAATTCCGCTAACCAGTGAGGCCTGAAGAATATGGAACAAATATCTCTATGCAGTCATTACCTTCAATTCGAGACATAAGCTTCTTGGCACTAAGCATTTTACTGCTAGCCGGTTGTGCCGAGCTTTATCCCCGTTATGGACATTCAGACCGTTATTACGACCCCTATGCGCAGTCAGAACTTGATGAACTGCTGACTTTCGGAGCCAACATGGCCAATATACCTGCCTCCTCGCGCACCGAGGTGTGCCGCACGTTATTGAAGCGCCAAAATGAATCTCCCGGAGCGGGAATTCAGTTACACCTGATGGTAGGCCGATTGTTTTCCGATGCCTGTGGCGACATTCCCAAAATACTGGACGGGGTAAGCTCGATTCCAGCCGCAAGCCTATATGATGAGCGGCTGCAGAAACTTGTTTCCATTAATACGGAAGCCTTGAAACGGATGAATACTCTGTCGAAAAAGATCGGTTCACTGGGGCGCAGACAAAAAACAGTCCAATCTTTGCTGGAATCAAAAGATGCAAAAGGATCGAAGAAAAATGAAACCCGCCTTCTACGTGAAAAGTTGGAAGCTATCAGATCCATGGAAAAACATCTGGATGAGAGCGGCGACGCAAATTAGAACATATGTTTCGTATCCGTTTAGCGGTAGTCATTGTCGTTTCTTTCGGTTTTGTCTTGTTTTTAGGCATCGTACTTTATTGGAGTTCAAATCAGGTTGCCCGGTATTTTCAGCGCAGCCAAACGGCGTATGAGGCTTTCGATCACTATGAGCGATTGTCCCAGGAAGCCTATCGCCACTTTAAACAGCAGATGGACAGACTGATAACGGCCAGCCCAACTGCACAAGCCGGCGTGGAATCATCCAAACATCGTCTCTACGAAGCCATGCAGGCCCTTAGAAACACTGCGGTCAAGACGCCTGTTAAGGAGAGTCATATTGAAGATTGGCCGGACAATCCCGCCGAACTGGAAAGGGTTGCACAGTTTACCGCCTTCCTGGATGCAAACGAATATCGCTTCGACGAAATCGAGCGCTTGCGACAGCAGGGCAAACACGAAATGGCAATGCAAGCGCTATCGAAATTCTCGGAAGAAGAAATCGACGGGAAATTTCAGCCGCTGATCGATACCGCCATCAAAGCTGAAAGACAAAAGGCCGGAAAAGCCAAACAAGAGCTGGAAGATTTGCTTGCTCAGTCACGTTGGATAGCCATCCTCGCGTCGTTGGCTGCGGCGATATTTAGCCTCACGTCAGGATTATTATTACTTCGCGGCGTTAGGAGACCAATCGAAGCGTTGATGGAAGGAACCAACGAAATAGCTTCCGGTAATTTGGATTATCGCATTTGTCTCGATAGCCGCGATGAATTCGGCTATCTTGCCAGCCACTTCAATCAAATGGCGCAGGAACTGGAACATCAACAAAATAAACTGCGTGAAGGACGCGCCGTATTAGAGAAAAGGGTGACTGAACGTACTTTTGAACTTCATCGATTAAATGAGGAATTAAAACGTATGGACAGAGCACGGCGGGAGTTATTAGCCGACATCAGCCATGAGCTTCGCACCCCGATTACCGTTATCCGCGGGGAGGCGGAGGTGACTCTGCGAGGCTCGGAACACGATGCCGAGGACTATAAGGATGCTTTACAGCGGATCGTCGAACTGTCTATGCAATTGGGGAAATACGTTAACGATTTATTGTTTCTAGCCCGAACCGAGACCGCCAACCTGCAATTTGAATGGGACAGCCTTGACTTGGCAGAATTAGTTGCTAGCACTGTTGAAGATTTTCAAGTAATGGCTGAAGAAAGCTCAATTTCGGTTTCCTTGGATGGTCCATCCGGTCCGGTATGGGTTCGCGGCGATAAACAGCGACTCCGGCAGGTTCTGTTCATACTGGGTGACAATGCATGCCAATATTCAAATCCTGGAGGGCACATCGCAGTCGCTTTACGAGTGGACGGAAATCAGGCGAGTTTCAGTCTCACAGATCGGGGCATCGGCGTACCTGCCCAGGATTTAGATCGTATTTTCGAACGTAATTTCCGCAGCCAGAATGCCCGCAGTTCCCGGGACAACGGCACCGGCCTGGGTTTGTCGATGGCCAAGTCAATCTTGAAGGCTCACGGCGGAGAAATCACAGTAACCAGCACTGAAAACTCAGGTTCGACGTTCACAGTATCGCTTCCGGTGATTTCGGAAGAGCAGGGCGCCTATCAGACAAATGAAAAATAATTTACATCCAATAATCTAATGGGCATCAGCACTATGCGAATTCTACTAGTCGAAGACGATGAGCGAATTGTCGATTTTGTTCAGCGCGGACTGAAGGCCGAAGGCTATGCTGTAGAGGTGGCGCGTAGCGGACTGGAGGCCATAGCGCTGGGTACCGAGGGCAGGTTTCAGGTCATCATTCTGGATCTGGGTTTGCCTGATCTCAATGGTCGACAGGTTTGTGAGCGTTTGCGCAACACGGGCGTCAGCACCCCGATTCTAATGTTGACGGCAAGGGATACTGTGCAGGACAAGGTAACCGGCTTGCGCTCGGGCGCCGATGATTACATGACCAAGCCTTTCTCATTTGAAGAACTGCTTGCCCGAATCGAGGTGCTAATGCGTCGCCGTGGCGGCGAGATAAAACCGGATATCAAGGAATTACGTATAGCTGACCTCCTATTGAATCAGGAAACCCATGAAGTGAAGCGTGGAGATACACCAATCGAACTGACGCCGAAGGAATTTGCCTTACTGGAATGTTTTATGCGTATGCCCGGCAAGGTATTGAGCCGCACCCGTATCCTGGAGCAAGTATGGGGTTACAGCGCCGATCCATTGACTAATGTGGTGGATGTCTACATTCGCCAGTTAAGACGAAAAATCGATGACGATTATGATCTAAAACTTCTCAAGACAGTGCGAGGATTCGGCTACAAACTGGACGCCTCCTAAAAGGGCGTAGACAAAATAAATTAAGCAAGCCACTGACGCGAACGGATTTCCAAGGAAATTCGTCATGGATAAAAGTGGCGCAAACTATGTCGGTCTGGAAAATATTAATTTCTTGCTGATGTTTGCAGGTTTGATCAGTTTTGTTGGAATAATTCAGGTTAAATATTTGAATTTGAATAAAGGGAACCTCTAAAAATAGCTTTTTTCATAAGATTTATGAATGTAAATCATTGAAAAATATAAGTGCCAATTTTTCAAAATTGAATTATTAGAGGTCTCCTAAACTGATTGAACAGGATCACCGTTTCATCAAGAAAATCACCAATCCGTGATGAGCTTTAAAACCTCACACTCGGCAAAGGCCGCTACTGATGGAATCGAAACAACACACATGATTGCTTCGAAAAAGACAGCTAACCTATGAAAATATACTGGCCTGTAAGCAATTTACCGCTTTAACAGAATAGTTTTATCCACAGGTTAGGGCGGTTTTAAGCTTTTTGAATATTTATGACAGAACCTTAGATGATGGCGGCTTTTTTGCTGAACAAGAGTACCTGATGCCATGGCAACTGATATATGCAAGTTACGGGGCAAAAATCCGCCTCTTCAGCTAAGGCGGATAAAATAGCAGCAGTTTCGGGTAAATCGTTGTTACGAATATGTTGAAAAATTGCTGTAAATTCTTGCTCCTCGCATTGCAACCATTGCTCGCGTATCCATTGACAATAATTATCCAAATAAACAGGCAAGGTTTCGTTGGGCTCGCGCATGGTATCAATGATAAGCAGAATTCCATTTTCAGTAAGTGCGCTGTGTGCCAAGTGAAAGAATTTGGCTTTTTCTGCCTGAGTTAAATGATGTAAGGCATAGCTGGTAAAAACAATATCGAAGCGTTCTTTTGTTTGTGCCAAGCCCGCCATAAAATCAATATTAATCAGCTCCGCCCGACAGCCCAGCGGGGCGATGTTTTCAGCAGCAAGCGCTAGGGCTGGATCAGAAAGATCGAACCCCGTGTAGTGCTGAATGGCTCTACCTTGCAGTGCCTGAGCAAGAAAACTGGCATCACCACAGCCTAGATCGAGTAGTTTAAAAGGTCGCGTTTCCCATTGCTCGGCTAGTAAGTCCGTAACAGCCTGATAAATTTCTCTGTGGTGCATGTAATTATTAGCCAATACCTTTCGATAAATCGCCCACGCATTGAAAAATTCACCCACCTCTTTTACCGCAATACTCATAAATCCTCAGCAAAAAATGTAATCTCTAAATTGAGCGAAATTGTAATCAAGTATAGACC
>JBAQEN010000081.1:0-9773 GCA_049286765.1 Methylococcaceae bacterium | reverse complement strand
GCATCTGTGCGGCGGACGGGTTTACCAGAATGTGGTTCCCGTTCAGGTCCATGGTGCAGATTCCTTCGCCCGCGGACTCCAGAATCATTACCATTTCGTGCTTGAGCCTCTCCACGGTTTTTTCCGCAAGCTTGCGTTCGGTGATGTCGCGTAAAATGCCGATGGCGCTCCACTGGTTTCCAAGCTTGACGGCGGAAAGCGAAAGCTCAACCTGAAACTCCAACCCATTTTTGCGCAGCGCCGTCAGTTCAAGGGTCTTGCCGACCGCGGCGCCTTCACCGGTATTTTTGAAATGGTTAAACCCCTTCCGGAATGCTTCATGAAAACGCTCCGGCGCCAGCAATTGGTGTAATGCCTCACCTAATGCCTCTGCCTCCGGATAGCCGAATATCGTTTCAGCCGCCGTATTCCAGTAGGAAATATGTCCTTGATTGTCCATCATGACAATAGCATCTTTGGCGGAAGCGCTGATGGAGCGGAATTTCTCTTCGCTCTCATTCAAGTCAGCGGTACCATGCGCCACCGCCTGTACCAATTGCACGCGGTGCCGCGCCAGCGCGTCGTCCCGCGCCTGGATTTGCGTCAGCATCCCGTTGAACTCCTCGGTCAGCTTACCCAGCTCGTCCTTGCCGCCAGGTATCGCCCGCAACGCGTAGTTCTTGCTGCTAGTCACCTGATTCATCAACCCGACCAGCCCTGAGATGGGTCCGGTGATAATGGGATGCAATCTTGCAACCAGCGCCCAGGCTATGCCCAATCCTGCCAGCATGGCGGCCAGCAAGACCGCCATATCTCGCACTATTTCTGTATACAGCGATGCCAGACTGGCGCGGATATAAAGGGCGCCGATTTGCGCACCGCCGGACACGATGGGATGCATCAGGTCGAGATGCCTGGCGCTGAATAAATGCTGTTCTCCCGCCGGTATCTTAGACTTGGTAGGAAGCATCACGCCTGGGCGTACAAAGCTCGCGAAAGTCTGGCCGTCCTTGTCGTAAAACACCGCGAATTCGATTTCATGCGTAGTTGCCAGCGCATCCAAAGTCTGCGCCACCGTCCTTTGGTCGCCGGACATCAGGGCCGGCGCGCTTCTCTTGGCGATAACTTCACCATGGACGCCCAGATCAGACACCAATTCGGCGCGGCCCCAAGCCCACAGCAGCACAGCCAGCAGCACCATCGCAAAAAGCAGCGCCGCGCCCGCCGACATGAAAGTGATGAACATCAGCTTGCTCTTGACGGACACATCGCGAAATAGGGCGATCCGGTTCATCACTTTCCCCTGTTTTCCGGAATGACTTTCTCCAGCCTCGGCAATTGCGAGCTGAGACTAAGTCCGGCCTGTTTGGCGGCGTCCATATTGATTTCGAAATGCACCTTGTTTTCAACCCGGTAGAAATTGACCATCACGACCTGTTGAGTATAGTTGCTAGTCCCTGCAAATCAATGCGGTTTCTATATTTCCAATAAGTTACCCAAATAGAAATCAGAAACAGGTATTAATCCCGCCGGTAAATCCTCCCTGTAGAAGAACAGGAACAGGACGGCATTTGTCAGCTTGAACCCATGGAACCAGTTCCGGCTCCTAAAGTTTCGCCAGGCTTTAGGGGAAACTCATAGCCGGGTTGTTTCTGCATTCAAATACTGGGGCGTAACATCGGGAAAATTCATTCCGCATGCTTTCTTTTATAAAGAATGGATGACAAAACTGACAAGCCGATCAAGGCCGCCCCAACTAGGCCGGTGATTACTTCCGAAATATGATGGGTCATGCTAATCAGCATGATAGCCGCCAGTGAGCCAATGGCGTAATGAGCGCCATGCTCCAGAAACACATATTCATCCAATGTGCCCTTACGTACCAGGTACACGGTTAAACTTCGGACAAACATTGCGCCAATTGCCAAGCCCAGCATGATGATGACGACATCGTTGGTAATCGCAAATGCGCCGATAACTCCATCAAATGAAAACGATGCGTCCAGAACTTCAAGATACAGAAAGCTCATCATGCTGCCTTTTTTGATGGCTTCCGAAACTTCTTCGCCTTCTTCTTCATCCTCGAATAAAGCGCCTAAACTATCCACGATGACGAATAACATTAATCCATAGATACCGGCAACCAAAGCTTTTAGATGAATTGTCTCAGGCAGCCATTTATGCATTGTCAACAGCAATCCTAAGGCCAGAATAATTTCAATGGCTTCAAGCTTTCCGAATGAGGCCATTTTTTCTTCTATGTAGCCTAACCAATGCAATTCCTTACCTTCGTCAAAAATAAAGGAAAAAAACACCATCAGCAAAAACATACCGCCAAATGCGGCGATTTGCACATGCGAGTCGGTTAAATGCCTGGCATAGGTATCGGGATCGTGCAAGGCCATGTCGGTTACGCCAAAAAAACCGATACCCGTAGCAGCCGAAACAATGGCAATTGGAAACAACAAGCGCATTCCAAAAACCGCGATTAAAATCCCCCAGGTTAAAAAGTACTGTTGCCAGCGTTCATCCATGCGCTTTAATATGGATGCATTCACAACGGCGTTATCAAATGATAAACTCACTTCAAGAACACCCAGAATAATTGCGATAAACGCGCCTACTATGCCGCCCCAATAAAGGGCTATGGCCAAGCAGACTGCTGTGACGATAAAAGAAAGACGAAAATGCTGCATACAATACCCCTGAATTAATGTTTTTGTTGTGCAACTATAAGACTATTTAACTGAAAATCAACATAATGAATGATAACGATGCTTTTCTTGAAGCTGCGCAGCAATTGATCGATGCCGGGCGTTTTATTGACAGCAAGGGCTGGGTTCCTGCAACCAGCGGTAATTTTTCCGTGCGCTTGCCTGATGGTAATATTGCGATAACTGTTTCCGGTAAACATAAAGGACAGCTGGAACTTGAGGATATTATGCTGATTGACGCCTCTGCCAATTCTCTGGACGGCAAAAAACCGTCTGCGGAAACAGTGCTTCATACCTCGATGTATCGGCGTTTTCCTGACATTCATTCAATATTGCACCCGCATTCGCTTAATGCCACGCTGATATCAAGAATTTTTAAGTCTGAAGTTGTGCTGGAAGATTATGAATTGTTAAAAGCGCTGTGTGGCATTACTACGCATGAAAGCCGGGTTGTTGTGCCGATTTTTGCTAATGACCAAAATATTCCCCGTTTGGCAGAGCTTGTAGATCAGTACCTGGACAACCACGCGCCTTGTTATGCCTATATCATCGCCGGACATGGGCTTTATACCTGGGGAACTTCAGTACAGGAAACCCTGCGCCATCTTGA
Organism: Methylococcaceae bacterium; assembly: GCA_049286765.1. Lineage (GTDB taxonomy): Bacteria > Pseudomonadota > Gammaproteobacteria > Methylococcales > Methylomonadaceae > JAGXGJ01. The sequence goes on along the minus strand of JBAQEN010000081.1, from coordinate 6,470 downwards.
GGCGTTGGACTTTATATTTGATTGTGAATTACGACTGCATGGAGTCAAAAACTAATGAGTGCATTAACTGTTTATCCAGATAACCAGCCCGAATACGGTGAATTATACACCGATTTTACCGCTATCCAGGACGAACTCAATATCATAGGCGTACAGTTTGAACATTGGACTGCTAACTGTCCGCTTGCCGCCGATGCCGGTCAGGAGACTGTACTCGCTGCTTACGCTGATTCCATAGCCAGGTTAAAGCAACAGTACGGTTTTCAGTCCGTTGATGTCATTAAATTAAGCCCGGATCACCCGGACAAAACTGTCTTTCGACAAAAATTTCTGGCTGAACACATCCACGATGATTTTGAAGTGCGATTTTTTGTCGAGGGGCGCGGCTTGTTTTACTTGCATGTCGAGAATAAAGTTTATGCGGTATTGTGTGAAAAAGGCGATTTAATCAGCGTACCGGCCAACTCCAGGCACTGGTTTGATATGGGTGCAAACCCTGAATTTACCTGTATTCGTCTGTTTACCACGCCTGACGGTTGGTTAGCCAATTTTACCGGCAGTGAAATTGCCAAAATTTTTCCAACCTTTGATCGATACGTTGCCGAACTACCATGATTAAAGCTATCGTCACCGATATTGAAGGCACGACATCGTCACTTACTTTTGTTAAAGAGGTATTGTTTCCTTACGCAAGGGCAAATATGGCCGATTATGTCCGTCGTCACAAAGATGAGCCGCAGGTTAAAACATTGCTGAAAGAATCTTGCAAAGAAGCAGGCGCGGAACTTGATACCGAGCAGCTAATCCAGCAATTTATAAGGTGGATAGATGAAGACAAGAAAGTCACGCCGTTAAAGTCTTTGCAAGGTTTGATATGGGAAACAGGCTATCACAAGGGTGATTTCAAAGGTCATGTGTACCCCGATGCAGCAACTTACCTCAAGGCATGGAAAACAACAGGACTGGATTTGTACATCTATTCGTCCGGTTCGGTTTACGCGCAAAAATTATTATTTTCGCATACCGAATACGGAGATTTAACGCCGTTATTTTCCGGCTACTTTGATACTCATATCGGCGGCAAGAAAGAGCAGGAATCCTATTGCAAAATAGCAGAACAGCTGGGCATCCCTGCAAATCAGCTACTGTTTTTGTCGGATATTAAAGAAGAACTGGATGCCGCCAAAACTGCCGGTTTCCAAACGTTATGGTTAACCAGGGATAGCACGCCTGATCCGCAAGCGGCACACCAACAGGTAAGCGATTTCGATCAGATTAGCATTGAAAGTTGACGTTTCCTCCAGGGCGATATGAACTCGCGCTCAATGGAGTAAAGCTACAAACAATTCACTTTCATCTCGGCAATCCAACTTTCATATTCCATGCGCCGCTTTATCCAGTCGCCGGCTTTATGCAAAATATGCTCACGCAGTTCCGCTGAGTAAAAGTTAGCTCGCCGATTTAAACAAGCTTAAAGTCCCAGATCGCTTAGACCCGGATGACCGTCTGGGCGGCGGCCCTGTGGCCAGCGGAATTTCCGGTCGGTTTCTTTGATAGGCAAATCATTAATACTGGCGTAACGGCGCTGCATCAAACCGTTCTGGTCGAATTCCCAATTCTCATTGCCGTACGAGCGGAACCATTCACCATTGTCATTATGCCACTCGTAGGCGAAACGGACCGCTATCCGGTTGCCTTCAAAAGCCCAAAGTTCTTTTATTAAGCGGTATTCGAGTTCTTTAGCCCATTTTCTGTGCAGGAACGCTATAATTTGCTCCCGGCCTACAGGAAATTCGGCACGGTTACGCCACTGGCTGCCTGTCGTATAGGCCAGGGCAACGCGTTCCGGATTGCGGTTGTTCCAGGCATCTTCAGCCATGCGTACTTTTTGGGCCGCCGTCTCACGAGTAAAGGGTGGAAATGGGGGACGAGCTTCATTTGTTGCGTTCATTGAAAACTCCTGAGTTCATATTGGAAAGTTGATGAGTTTAACTCATCAAAGGTTATTAAGTGTAGCCTGTTTAGATTGTGCTGTGGCAATTGCCGAAAATGCCGCTCACCGATTTTTCCATCAAGCAGGCGCGCCTGAACATCACAATTTCCAGAGGTCAATACCCTTAAACTTTAGCAAGAGGTTCGGCTATTTGTACGGATTGAGATTTTAGCCTGCGATTCTCTTCCAGCAAGGGAGCCATAAGCTTTTCAACTTCTGCTTGGGTATAGCGCTTAGTGATATGTTGGGGACAATTCCAATCAAATGCCTCAACGTGAATAACGATGCCGCGCTCAACACGGGCGCGATAAGTCGGGACCTCAAGCTGCGCTATTAATTCGGGCTCTTCGTTTTCATGGACGATACGGGCGTGTCCCCATATTTTGAACCGGCGCCTGTTAGGATAGTCCATTAGAATAAGCGAAATACGATCGTTCGCGTTGAGATTGCCGACGCTCAGGTATTGAAGGTTACCACGAAAGTCGGCGAAACCGATGGTACGCTCATCGAGCACCTTTAAAAAGCCTTTAGGACCGCCGCGATGCTGGACATAAGGCCAGCCCGATTCGGATACCGTTGCTTGATAGAAGCTGTCTCGTTCGGCGATAAACTCGGTTTCGCGTTTGGTCAAACAATTTCCGGCATCCACCGGCAGCGCCAATCCGCGATTGGCTTGACGGCTGCCATACAAACTTTGGGCTGCCTTCACGCTGGGGGTAAAGGCAATTTCAGCAAATGCATTAGCCATGTCAGTTCTCCAGGGGAGACCGGCGATGAAAACCACCGCCGGTTGATATTTACAATGTCGTTTATGCAGCGATTTTCAGTTCAACCTTGGGAAAGTCGATCTCAACGCGACTGGCTTTGCCGATCATGTTCGTCAAGATATTCATGCTGACATGGGTGATGATTTCGACGATTTCGGCATCGCTATAGCCTGCCGTGCGTGCTTCGATAATCTCGGCGGTAGTGACTTCGCCCATATGTTCAACCAGGGAACGCGCCAGCTTCACAGCCACAGCTGCTTTTGTATCCTGGCTGGTGCCGGATCGATTGGCCTGGATTTCTGCAGAATTTAAACCCGCTTTACGCCCGATTGCAGTATGGGCGGACAGGCAATACTCGCAAGCGTTTTGTTGCGCCACTACCAGAGCGATACGCTCACGTGTTTGCGGATCGAGACTGCCTTCGTTGGCGATGCCATGCAGGCCCAAAAAGGCACGCAGGGCCGCCGGAGAGTTGGCGAATACTTTTAAAAAGTTGGGCACCATGCCCAGCTGCGACTGGATAGCATCCAATAAAGCCTTTTGTTCTGTGCTGGCAGTTTCGTTGGTGACGATATTAATACGGCTCATGATAATTCTCCAATATTGTTATGTGGGTGTCTTCGCTCTACCTGATGTGTTACGAGCGGGTACAGTCTATAAAATTCCACTGGTAAGAAGAATACTCATGATTCACAATATATTATTATAAATAGTGGAATAATAAATGGACCGATTACATTTGATGTCTGTATTCGTCGCTGTTGCAGAAGAACAGAGTTTTGCCGCTGGCGCAAGAAGGCTCGGCATGTCGCCGCCAGCCGTAACCCGAGCTATTGCCGCGTTGGAAGACCGGCTTGGTGTCAAGTTATTTACCAGAACGACTCGCTATGTGCGCGTTACAGACGCAGGGCAACGTTATCTCGAAGATGCACGCCGTATCATTAATGAAGTAGATGAGGCGGATGAGGCAGCAGCAGGCATAAATGCAACGCCTCGTGGTCACTTGGCCGTTACAGCTCCGATATTATTCGGCAGAATGTTTGTGATTCCAGGTATCGTTGAGTACCTGCAACGGTATCCGGATATGGAAGTATCGGCGGTATTTCTTGACCGGATCGTGAACTTGCTTGAAGAAGGTCTTGATGTTGGCATACGGATCGGTGAATTGCCGGATTCAAGCATGAAAGCTATTCGCGTAGGCACCATTCACCGGGTCGTGTGCTCATCGCCCGGATACCTTGCGAAGAACGGTACCCCGGATAAGCCATCCGATTTGGCGGACCACCTTGTGGTTGCGGCTAGTGCTGTTTCACCAGTCGTGGAATGGAAATTCGCCCAAGGAATTGTTGTCCGGGTTAAACCTCGTTTAACGGTAACAAGTAATGATTCAGCGATTGAGGCTGTTTTACAGGGAATGGGGATTACGAGATTATTATCCTACCAGATTGCGCCTTACCTGGCATCGGGACAGCTGCAAAAAATATTGAGCGAATTCGAACCGGAGCGTTTACCCATTCATGTCATACACCGCGAGGGCCGTTACGCATCTGCAAAGGTAAGAACGTTTGTCGATCTTATGGTTGGAAGACTCCGGTCTAATAAATCCTTAAATTGAGCACTCACTTGGCAACTGACCTGCCGGTAAAATAGTAACCATATTTAATGGCTTACCAACGTCAATTATCCTCAGAACCATTGATGCGTTTAAAACTCGACTCATCAATCGAACCTTGAGCCTTTTTCTGACCAAATAATAAACTTAATTGCAAATCTTTTCCTTTGCGACAAACCGGACTTTCAGCTATAAAGCATTATTAACTCTAAACGTAAACACAACTTAACACCTGACGCTGAAAATATACCTGCTGGCAATCACCGCTTTCCTGGCCGGCAAATCAGCCGTTGTCATAGATTCCTGATTAATAATGCCAGGGCAATTTGCCATTTCCGGCTAATTTTGTGATGCGAATGCCGAACGACAGATTCAAGCTTTCATCTACTCATGATGTAAGGTTTAGCAGGAAAGGGATCCTTGTTCAGAGAAATATAAGAGATTCTGCTAATATCTCATTTCTGGCTGGCTTTTAAAAACCAAGTATAACAATAAATAAATTGAACACAGTATGCAGATGATTGAATTGGAAAATTTCAAGATATTGGGAATTGCGCTGGCAATAGGCTTGCTTATAGGCATGGAGCGTGGCTGGCGAACCCGTGACCGGGACGAAGGGATGCGCGTTGCCGGGCTGCGTACTTATGGACTTTTTAGCTTGCTGGGCGGACTTTGGGGCATACTGGCTCAGCAGATTGACCCGGTATTGATGGGTTTTGCGTTTCTGGGACTGACATCGGTTTTATTGCTCGCTTACAGTAAAAGCCTGAACAAATTTGAAGATTTCAGTATCACCAGTATCGTTGCCTCGCTGATCACCTTTACTTTGGGCGCGTTGACCGCTTTCGGGCATATTACGCTCGCTTCTGCTTCCGCCGTAGTTATCACATCACTATTGAGCTTTAAGCCATTGCTCCACGGATGGCTGAAAAAACTGGAACGGCAAGAATTGAATGCAACACTGAAATTATTACTGATCTCGGTCGTTATGCTGCCGATACTACCTGACCAAAGCTATGGCCCATGGGCTGCTTTCAACCCCTACCATATCTGGTGGATGGTTGTGCTAATTGCGGGTATTTCTTACCTGGGTTATTTTGCCATCCGGATACTCGGTAATCAGCATGGACCTGTCTTGACCGGTGCATTAGGAGGCCTGGTTTCTTCAACTGCTGTTACTCTTGATCTGTCGAAATTATCATCGCAACACCCAAATATGGAAAACGCGGTCGCGGCTGGCATTTTAACGGCCTGCGCAACGATGTTCGCCCGTACCCTCCTGTTGACCTCAATTATTATTCCGGCAGTGTTCCGGTTACTGCTCCCCGCACTGCTGGTGATGAGCATCTTTAGCTATTTGCTTGCTTTTCTGTTGTGGCGAAACGCCCATGAGTTCCTAAGCAGTGAAGAAATTACGCTTGAAAACCCTTTTCAATTAGGAATGGCTTTAAAGTTTGGCGCATTTTTAGCCGTAATCATATTGTTGTCCAGGCTGCTGCAGTTTTATTTTGGTGACATGGGCACTTATTTTCTAGCGGCAGCTTCAGGTTTAGCTGATGTTGATCCTATTATCCTTTCCATGTCGCAAATGAGTAAAGAAGGCCTGGAAGTCAATGTTGCCGCCCGCGCGATTCTCATTGCAGTAACAGTAAACTCCTGCATCAAGACGATATTTTCCTGGGTTATTGGCGGTTGGGCGTTAGGGATTAGAGTCTTTGGCAGTTTGGCCGGAGCCATTGCCGCAGGTTTATTGATCGCATGACTGATGGATCAACACCTCTCGACTGAGTAATCCAAAATCCCGCTGGCTTTATTGATGTAATTAGCCAGTCCCAGCAGCTATTGATAAAACTTAACCCCCTTGTTGGAAATTGCGGTTTTCTCATAGCGCTTCGGATTGTTTCCCTGTCTTCAGGTAAATACAAACGGCTATCAAGCATACTTGCCGACTCACCCCGGCGCAAATCTGTTTGGAACAGATTTGCATTAACCCAAAGGGCGTCAGGCAGGAAAGCCTGACGTGACCCCTCAGAGCGCGCGGTATGACGATTTTGCTTAACGCAGATCTGGTTTCTTAAACTTCCGGACAGAGTTAAAC
>JBAQEN010000080.1:0-2412 GCA_049286765.1 Methylococcaceae bacterium | reverse complement strand
AAACGCCCGCCCTGCCAATCTCCATACGCTTCTTCGAATCTCATTTTCCGAGTCTCCTGTAACCATTCTGCCCGTTTCATCTCTATACCTCCCCGGAACAGTATGAAAGCCGGACAGTTTATGTGCTACAAACCCGGACAGTTTATGTGCTCTCAACAGTTTTATTTTTATCAATATTCCATAAATGAAGATATTACCAATTCCAGATAAGTGCGAACGTTTATTATAACGCATCAGAATTTTCCGAAACCAATTTAACCGGAAGGGCGATTTGGGTTTTCCCAGACAAAGCTAACATCACTAACGATGATTTTTCATGGTCTTCTTTCAGGTTTGGTTTTTTATAGCACTGCATTCAACGTAGTTGCCAGCCACTTGACAACATGAATATTGGTGATGCTGATGACAATTGATAAGGAATTCCATTTTTAATTTTCAGTAAGCTGCCGCTAAAGCTTCTTTGGTTAGTCAGAATAAATCTGATTAAATTAAACAATTAGTTACATACCAACTTTCTAATGCCCAAGCGATGTCATCTTTTTCTTATGATTTCAGGATACCGCTTCCCCATTGCATTTTGAATATGCCCACCTCTCTGCACTATTATGACAATATTTATGGGTAGGGCCGTTACTGGTTTATTCACTATTCGGCATGGCTTTTTATTAACACCCATTCGAAAATATTTTTGGCAATTGAGTATTTTTTGAGGTGCGTGTTTTTGTCTCCACCCGTTTTCCGTTTGAACGAGACGTTCATATTCTGTTAATACTTGGAAGTTTAGAATTCCAAGCGAAGTTATAATTCACTAGGTAGTTGCCAGCTTATAGGTTGAATATAATGGAAGATACTGTTAGTATATTTACTTGAATTAGGCAATTAAAGACGACACTTTTAATAATTTTCGCCTATAATTTTTCTGCTAACTTAAACTTCTTCAGGACTTAGTGTGTTTAAAAATATTCTTGTTATTTGTATCGGGAATATTTGCAGAAGCCCAATGGCAGAAGGATTTTTAAAAAACGCACTCGCCGCCTCCAATAAAGGTGATTGCATTGTTACCTCAGCTGGGCTTGGTGCATTGGTAGGCCAACCCCCCGATAAAAAAGCTTGTCAGCTTATGATGGAAAAGGGCATTGATATCTCTGGTTATCGTGCTTGCCAAATTAATAAGGAGATGATTCGTAAAGCTGATCTTATTCTGGTCATGGAATTGGCTCATAAAACAGCGATTGAAATGAGCGAACCGAGTTCAAAGGGAAAGGTTTTTCGTGTTGGCGAATGGGGAGGATTTGATATTCCTGACCCTTATCAGCAAGAGTTAGCTGCATTTGAAAAATCGCTTGACTTAATTGAACAAGGTATAACGTTATGGTTGAAAAAACTGTAATGTTCACTAATATTGAAGACAATTTAATAAATTGCTATTCACCAGGAAATTTTACAAATGATATTGAGTTGGAAACTATAAATTTATGCGAATCAAGATATTAATAAACTTAATTGCAGGGACTCTGCTTGCGTCTTGCACTGTCATTCCTGGTCAGCACATATGGCAATTTGCTACTCAGTCGAGCGTGGACATGCCGACTAAGGAAGATAATGAAGCTATTTTGAAAAAACTAAACATACAATCCATTACCGCGCAGTTAGTTGTTGACATGGAAAAAGATTTTAACAATTACAGCCTAGGCCCCAATAATGTCTCCAATCTGTATTACGATTATCGCATCGGTTCTAAAGCAAAAAGACAAGCGCCGGCTAAAATTCCAAGTGCCCAGTATCGTGTTGGCCCCAGGGATATTCTTAATATAACTGTCTGGGAGCATCCTGAATTAACTATTCCTGCCGGCGAATTTCGCTCGGCAGATACAGCTGGCACGACAGTCGGCGAAGACGGCAATATTTTCTTTCCTTATGCGGGGGTTGTTAAAGCCGCCGGCAGAACGGTCGAAGATATACGCGATGAATTAACCAGAAAACTAGCGGTATATATCGAGCAAGTCCAACTGGATGTGCGGGTAACTTCTTATCGAAGCCAAAGGGTTTATGTCGTCGGTGAAGTCGCCACTCCAGGTATTCAGTTGGTTAAAGATATTCCATTAACCGTATTGGAAGCAATCAACAGTTCTGGCGGGTTAAAGGCTGAAGCTGATGCACGCAATATTACGTTGACTCGTGGCGACAAAATTTACAATGTCAATTTGCTGGCTCTCTACGAAGGCGGTGATCTCAGTCAAAATGTCACGCTCCAACACGGTGATGTGCTGAATGTGCCGGACCGGGAGTTCAACAAGATTTTTGTTTTGGGAGAAACTACCAGTAGTACTATTGGTGGCGGTACTGCAGCAACTCCTAATGGAACTCAATCTACAAGATCACGTAGCTTATATATGAGTAAAGGTCGTATGA
>JBAQEN010000079.1:0-9542 GCA_049286765.1 Methylococcaceae bacterium | reverse complement strand
TGTGGGTAGCCGCAATGCTGGCGGCCGCTATGAATCAAACCGACGTGCGCCGCATAATCGAAATCGGACTCAGCGAAATTCCGGAAAAAAGCCGGCTTTTCGAAGCAATAACCGGGATGCTGAATCGGCACGCAGCCGGCGACTCCTACTCTGAAACGGTACAATACATCCATCAGCGCTGGGACGAAACCCGAGCGCATCATTGGTGCCACAGTATTTCCAACGCGCAGATTGTCGCTATGGGTCTGTTGTATGGCGAGGGTGATTACGAAAAGGCCATCACCCGGACTGCGCTCGTCTGCTTCGACACCGACTGCAATAGCGCAACGGTTGGATCAATCATGGGCATGATGCTGGGAGCCAAGGCGCTGCCGGAAAAGTGGACAGGCGTTATGAATGATATAATCCATACCGATTTGACGGGTTACCAGACAGCGAATATTTCAACTCTTGCCGAGGAGATGTATCAAATCCATCAAAGTATGCGACAAGTTCATAAATCATAATGGCAGGCTGATTCTTGCCGTGGTACAAAATGAATTGCCTAATCCGCGAGAGACAGGTATTCTCAGCGCTATAAGCTATAGTGCTTGAACCGGATCTTGTCGACTTAGATGTATAATTTTTTATGACTACTATCACTACAAGTTACAAAGAACTCTCAATTTCCGAGCGCATCCAGCTCGTAGAGGATATTTGGGATAGCATTGCAGAAGAATCGCCAGGCGTTATGCATCTTTCATCTGAGGATTGCGACGAATTGCGTCGCCGTTTGGCTTCGCACCAAGCTGACCCTTCGACCAGCATACCCTGGGAGCAAGTCCGTACTGCCTTGTTCAAAGATGAAAGTTAATGCAGTTTGTTTTCAGGCCAGAGGCCAAAAAGGAACTTCTTGAGGCTCGGGCTTGGTACGAGGAGCTTTCTCCGGGGCTTGGTTACGATCCCGGTAAGGCGCAATCCATAGGGCGCAATAGGCGATAGCCGTATTGCGCCGCATGAAAGGCATAATTGTCCTCCGCTACTTTGTTACAATATGGGCGTAATGAGGATTAACAATGCCTGACTATCGCCGTTACCGCATTCCAGGCGGCACTTACTTTTTTACCGTCAATCTGTTGGAGAGGCATCCTAATGATCTATTGATCCGCCATATTGATGTCCTTCGGCTAGCGGTCAAGGAAACCCGTAAACGCTGGCCTTTTCATATTGATTCTTGGGTGATTCTTCCTGACCACTTGCATTGTATTTGGACACTACCTGAAGGCGATGATGATAATTCCAACCGCTGGCGAGTCATTAAACAAACGTTTTCCAAGGCATTGCCCATGACCGAACGACGTTCTGCCGTGCGTATTGCCCGAGGCGAGCGTGGAATTTGGCAACGGCGTTTTTGGGAGCACATGATTGTTGATGATGCCGATTATGCCGCGCATGTCGATTATTGCCATATCAACCCGCTAAAACATGGTTTGGTTAAACAGGTGGCGGATTGGCCTTATTCGACATTTCACCGAGATGTGGCGCGGGGGCTTTATCCGATTGACTGGGCAACTTCAATACCCTTGCTTGATGTTGAAGGGGAACGGCGTTGAACTCATGCGGCGCAATACGGCTATCGCCTATTGCGCCCTATGTATTGCAACTTATCGGGTTGACTTGACCTTTAATTCAAACGTTAGGGTTCAAATGTGCCAGCACTAATATTGAATGATGCAAGAGAATACATATTTCCATTATTTCTGGTCAAGACAGAAGGAGATGGAGTTTATTTAGAAAAGCGTGAGTTTTTAGGAACGGCGTTCTTTGTTACAAAATGTGGTGACGCAATAACCGCTAGTCATGTCGTCCCCAAGCCTGAAGATATAGATCCAGGAAAAAGAGTTGTAGCAATTGTTCAGCAAGGTTCAGAACAAACAGTTTGCTGGGTTACACACGCAACAGCATTTGAAAAATGCGATCTTGCATTAGTTCACATTAACTTGAATAAAACAAAGTACCTAGACCTAACAGACGAAAAAATGCCGGCAGGTACAGATATTCAATTAATTGGTATACCAAGCCATGAAGTGTGGATGAAAGGTAAAGAAATGAGGTTGCTCAAAGGCCATGTAACAATGGCAGGGGAGTGCTTAGAGTTAAATATTGCAATCCCGCTAGGAATGAGTGGTAGCCCAGTATTTTATGGAACTAAAGTTGCAGCGTATGCCACAATGTCTGTGTCTAGCGAAGAGGTTGAAGACTACACAGAAGAAATTGAATTGCTTTCAAATAATAAAGAACAAATAAGAATTATTAAGGTTACACGGGTTACACAATATGGCGTGGCGTATCCATTTTCAAATTTAAAGGAACACGCATCACCAATTTTTGAGAACAAAACGCTTATGCAATTTATATCGGCGCGCAATAATGAACCCTAACAAGTCGCTCAAGCACATTCAGCGCTTTGCGCTTCACTGGACGCCCTCAACCGGTGCTGCTTCGCAGCGTATCACCGGTTTCGGTCTCCGCTTAGTTCTGCGTTAGAAATTATGAAAACATTATTGTTCAGCATAATCATTGTCAGCAGCTTATTCATTTTATCTGGGTGCGAACAATCAGAAAGTTTGGATGCACCACAAAAATTCTTTTCTAAGAACAAAAGCGGTAAATCACCGGATTACGGTATTTTTAAAGGTTTAGGCGATGAAGATCATGTAGTGACAGTACATGGCTTTTTGGATGATCTTAGTTTTTGTTTAAAACTAGCCATGAAACTTAATGAAGAAGAGCCAGGGATGTATCGGTGCGTGCCTTTAAATCATTAATTTCTAACCCTACGCTCAAGCGTGACTGCGCAAAAACGCGCAGCCCCTTAGCTCCACGTTAAAAGAGAAAATGATTACCGAGCCTGACGAATTCTTCAATGATACTTATGCTCTTGGCAAGCTTGAGGAATTTGCACATGAAATTTTCATAGGCTTAGTTCCTGCTCGACAAAAGCTCAGTGAAAACTTGCATTACATCGCAATAATTAACCCAACTGATTTTCGAAAGCCAGAACATCAAGCGCTGTGGGAAGAGCTGCAAAGACGGTTGATTGGAAAAACAAAAAACATCTGGTTAGAAAGAAACCCAATAGATCGTCTAACAGTCCGCAATAAAACCCTTAGTTTTGCGCTTGGGGCAATATGGAAAATATATGAAGAATGTAAAGGGTAATTCTTCTAATAAAGAATAACTGGGGTCAGAGTAAGCTTATTCGGCGTTCTTTGTATCTTTTTTGCTTGTGGCGGTGCGGTTTTGGTTGTTTATTTCTGGCCTAAAATGGCGCTCAAACAGATCGCGGTCATATTACGGTTTCATTTTTCGGCTTCCCAATGCCGCGCCCAGTTAGCTTTATGTTCGGAGCGTGTAAATTGAAACGCCCATTAATAGGATTTCTTTTTCTGGGACAGGCGCACAGTGAATATCCTGATGTCTCGCTTTGCCTGTCAAAACACGGATTTGAAAGCCATCTGATTGATTTGAACCATAGTGACCCTATCAAATGGGATGAGTATGATTTGATAAATGTGCGTGAGTGCCGCGGATACCACCTTGACCCTGATTTTTTGCACAAGGTTGAAGTCTTAGAAAACACGCTTGGAAACACGCCAATCACTAATTCTCCGGCTATTATCCGCGCCGCAATAGACAAGGGAATATATCTTAAGGAGTTAGAACAAGACGGTGTTGATACTATTCCTACGTTCTGGCTAAAACGTGGCGCGACGGTCACATTGGAAGACATATTCCGGGAGACAGGGTGGAATGACCTGGTAGTAAAACCTACTATTTCTTCCAAGTGCTGGAATACTTATCGCGTAGTAAATCGCGCAAACGGAATAGAAATCATAAGGGCGGAAAATCAACTACCCCCTGTTTTGAAAAGTGAAGTGTTTGAGCCTCATCAGGCATTTTCAGACTTGTTAAAATCCCATGATGTCTGCTTTCAGAAATTCATGCCCGGAATTTTATCCCGCGGTGAATTGTCATTTGTTTTTATTGATGGCGAATTTAGTCATGCTGTGCAAAAAACTGTAGCCGGAAATAACTGGTTAGCGCATGAATTTTTTGGTGGAAAAAACGAGTATTACCAAGCAGCAGCGGCTGAAATTAATTGGGCGGAAGATATTTTTGCAAGACTATCATATAAATACGGGGATTTTCTTTATGCCCGAATAGATAGCATTTCTGATGGTCAAAAGCTGCGACTATTGGAATGTGAACTGGTGGTTCCGCGCTTGTTCCTTAGAGAAGGACAGGCTTTCGATAAATATGCCATTGCGATCAAGAAAAGACTGATCGGTTAATATCAGCGTGCCGCCGAACACAGGCTTGCACCGGATGCGCACCCTACAGAACTGCTGATTTGCGAAAATGCTTGATATCAACATTGCTGTTATCAAATCTGTCAGGCAACCAGCCCCTGTTGACGCACTCGCGGAAGCACCATGCCGGCGTGGTTTCAGTCTTGTAGCTCCAGAAGAACCAGCCTAGATATTTTTCAAAAGTCATTAGTTGGGCGGCAGCATAGCCTCTGTAAGCCACAGCCATTTGAAATTCATCCATGTCTTGCAACGCATGGTTGAAAGGCCCATCGGCCCAGAGTGATACAAACTTTAAGTCCAGTCCCAAGCTCCATTCACCGACATAAGTTGGATGGCCAAGATCACTGATAATGTCGTCCGCTTCGGCCTTCCAATCGACGACTGCGCTACGTATGTGGCCATAAATATCCAAATCAATGTCGACGGGTACAAAACACTGGTAACGATGTATGTCCAGCACTACGTTGCTAAACTCAGGTTCCGTTAGAAAGCCTGTAAATTCCCGGAATGACCGGAAGCCATCATGGAAGACAACGGCTACGTCCTTTGCCTGACAGTATTTCCGAATTCGATGATAGCTGTCTGTTGTATATTTTTTTAACAAAGCCGTATCGATATCCCAGCGCGGCTCATTCAATACCTCAATGGCGTGCAAGGCAGGCCGGTTGTGATATCGCTCGGCCAGACGTTCCAGTATGAGTAATGAGTAATTAATATAGTCTTCCTTTGTGTGCCATTCGCAAACATTCAGGATACCCCCGTTGTCGAATCCGTTCTGGCAACCGGGCGCTGCATGTAAATCCAGCACGATATGCAATCCATATGCCTCCGCCCAATCGAAAGCGCGATCGAGAATTTCTATACCGCCCTCAACAAAGGGATGCGAAGACGCGCCATAAGTTCTATGGTACGGATAATCCGGCCCAAAAATCCAATGACCAATTGGGATCCGGACAGCATTTATTCCCGTTTTGGCAAGCCAGTCAAAATCCTCGGAGGTAATAAAAGTGTCCCAATGCTTTTTCAGCGATTGTTCGGCGCCTGCACCCAGTTCAACGCAGTAGGATGTTTCGTCTGTCGCTTGAAGATCTTCAAACAGACTAGGCGTCATCCATTTTTCGAGCACCAGCCAGCCACCCAGATTTACACCACGCAGTTTCTTGCCGGATTGATTATCGAGTATTTGATTCATAGAGTATTCCCCATCTTAAAGAGGAGTTTTACAAGGCTATCTTCCGCTGATGAAACGCTTCTGCCGTGGGTTGATTCGTAATCGTTAGCATAGCAGATTCGGGTAGCTCCTGGCAGATCAAACGCAGCATCAACTCTTCCCCATCGGGGTCAAGCGAGTCGAAGGACTCTTGCACGAGTATCCATTTAGGCCGGTATAATAGCAAACGCACCAATCCCAAGCGCTGCTGCTGCTCACGAGTCAGCGATTTTTCCCATCCATCATTCTGTTCAAGTTGCTCTAGCAATTCCTCAAGCCCAGCCAATTTGAGAAACTCCTCAATCATGGCCTGACTAAACGTCTCGGGTGAAGACGGATAGCATATTGCGGCACGCAGTGTCCCATCCGGCAAATACGGCCTTGGCGGCATGAAGAACATGGGTTCCTCATCGGGTAATTCGATACGCCCGCATCCCCAGGGCCAGAGACCGGCAATCGCCTTGAAAAGTTTGGCTCCTGTAGATGCATCGCCAGTAATGAGAACACGCTCGCCCAGACTGATTTCGGCATTTAAACCCGATACAATCACTTCACCATCGAGCTTGGAGATACACAAATCATGAAAGTGCAAAGTGGACTGCATTGGTTTTTCTATCAGAATCCGGTGGGGGTCAGGACGGGTAATTTCCTGCTCCAGATCCTCCAATGCCTTGACTAATCCCAACACGCGTTCAACCGACGCCCGCCATTGCGCAATTCCCGCCATATTATTGACTGGCCAGGACAAAGCGGCGGACATCTGTTGAAATGCCTGCACTGATTGCATCAAACCACCGAGAGTAATGCTGCCAAGAATATAGCGTGGCGCGGCTATCAGGATAGGAAACGCCATTGACAAAACGGAATAGCCTGAATTAAAGAGGAGAATGTTTGCCCAGGCATGGGTTTGACGGTCATAAACAGTGGTAATAGCTTGGAAAAAGTTAAGTAAGCGATTTTTCTCATTAGCCTCCCCATATATCAGGGCAATGGGCTGGGAATATTCCCTGGCTTTCACTAATCCAAACCGGAAATTGGCCTCAGCGGTTTGCATGGCGTTTGTAGTCAGCGTCAATGGCCGTCCTGCCAACCAGCCCAATAATGATGCAATGGCTGAATAAATGATCGCTATCCAGACCAAATGCCCGTAAACAGGCATTTCAATCACTCCCAAATCCAGAATGACTGTGTCCGAAAGCGTCCAGAGGATTTTGGTAAAACTGAACAGCAACAACAAGCTATAAAATAACGAGTGACCAAGAGTAATAGCATCATCAGTAGCAATACGGATATCTTCAGCTATCCGTCCATCGGGGTTATCATGCTCAACCGTCTGTATGTGAGTAACTAGATAATGACGTCCTTTATTCATCCATTGGCCGATAACGCGTTCCGTCAGCCAGGATCGCCAGCCGATTTGTAAACGCCGCTTGATTGTTAAATGCATATACGTAACAGCCATACTGGTTGCAAAAATCAGAACAAGAAGTCCGATCTGTTTGAATAGTCCGGACAAAGAGTGTTGTTCTAATGCATTGAAAAGGGCGGCGCTCCATTCTGTAATGATAACTGCAAGGGCTATCTGAAGCACAGTGAGGATGATTAAAACCAGCGACTGTTTCCGGATAATAGCCTTATTTTCCGAGTTCCAAAAGGGGCCGGCTAACCGAATAAATTGAAGGAAAAATCCGCTTTGACCTTGCATTGGTGATTCTCCATATATAGAGTAAGAAAATAATCCCGAAGTAATCGTTGTACATCTCAGAGGTTTTCAAGATATCACGTTAAAATAAAGCATGATCTTATTATTTTCAATTGAATTTATTTTCGCTTAGTATCATTGTGATGATGGATGCTTTAAAAGCATCTCCCGTTTATTAATCTCAAGTTTCGAAATTCAGCTCCTTCCATAAATTTTCCACTCGCCGTGATGAATATTGTCCAACTGCAAAGTAAAAACATCCAAATAATAAATCAGCATGATTTGCTGTAAATACCATCGATTTTATGATCTTGATAATTAAAGAATAGCTTATTTTCGGTGGGTCACTGGTACAATATCCCTTCCCTCGAAGATGAAAGTTCTGTTTTGAGATAACTACAGGGAGGAACAAATGTGATATCAAATCCGAATTCCCATAAACCAGGACAAATCTCTATCGGCGTTCTGAATATCGCCCACCGGGGAGCCCGCGCCTTTGCGCCGGAAAACACACTGGCCGCATTTGAAAAGTCAATAACCTTCGGTTGTCAGATGTTTGAAATCGATGTGCGCATGTCGAAGGACGGGGAGTTAATCATTCATCATGACGACCAGTTAACTCGCTGCACCGATGTCAAATCGAAATTCCCGGGACGCAGCTCGTACCTAATCTCTGATTTTACTTATGATGAATTATACGTTCTGGATGCCGGTAGCTGGTATGTTGAACAACTGTCGCTGCCAGTCTTGCAAAGACAGGATTTCTTGCAGGCCCTGACCGTTGAAGAATTAGCCCAATTTGTAAGTTCCCGAGACACTGCATGCTATGAATCAGGCGCCATGAAGCTTCCAACTTTAAAACAGACACTGGAATTTGCCAAGGATGCAGACTTGATGGTCAACATCGAAATCAAAACACAGGCACAAATGGACGCAGGATTGGCAAAAGCAATTGTGAAACTTGTCGAATTCATGGGATGTGAGCAGCGCGTTTTAATCTCCTCTTTTGATCATGAACAATTGGTGAAAGTACGACAACTCACAAATAACATAGCCACTGGGATTTTGACTAGTGACCCACTCCCGAATCCGGATGAATATTTACAATCCCTCGATGCTGACGCCTATAACCTTGGTTGTTATCGCGAATTCGATGCAATGGGATTCAACACATTAGAAGGAAAGCTGTATTTGTCCGGGATTAACAAGGTTCGTAAATCTGGCTACAGTGTCAATGTCTGGACATGCAATGTTAAGGACGAGATGCGGCAATTAATCGCCGCTGGAATTACAGGTTTGATTTCTGACTATCCTAATCGTGTTAGAGATGTGTTAGCTGACCCTACACGGCTATAAATATATTGCATAAATATTGTCGCTCCTGTTAATCCATCATAAAATGCCAACTCATGTTAATCTTTCGAGGTACTTGCAAAACTTCTAATAACTTCCTTTCGACAGGCTCAGGGCGAAAGGTGTTTGTATTCATTTTTTTCCGTTCGTGGTGAGCTTGTCGAACCAAACACATGATTTTTGCAAGTACTTCTCTCTTTTTGGAGTTTTTTAATGTCAGATACAATTTGGTTCAGAACCGGCGAAGCTACGGTATTTTCCAGCGCAGGGCAAGGCACAGACGCCATGCCTGAGATACTTATAGGTGATGTAAAAGGGCCTGCGGGTAACGCTTTTGCAACGCTGATGGGACAAACTGAAGGACATACCCGCATGTTTGCCATTCGCGCCTGCAATCAGCAAGTGCGCCCTGCTACCCTGATGGTTCCAAAAGTCACCATTAAATCCACTGCTTATGTGAACTTATTTGGCGGCCCTGTGCAGTCGGCAATCGCCGATGCGGTATTGGATAGCGTTATTGAAGGCGTTATTCCCGCCGGTAAAGCCAATGATCTGTGCATCATTGCGATGCTATGGATAGCCCCCGAATGCGCGACTAATCCTGATGTGGATCGTAAAGATCTATATCGCACCAACTACGAGGCAATGAAGCTGGCTATTTCGCGTGCCATGAGCAATTCACCCGGCATTGAAGAATTGATCGCCAACCGGCATAAAATTGTCCATGAAATGTACGATCCTGAAACCGGCGAGTCCCAGTGGTAGCTTGGCAATGTGATGGCAAGGTCGGCCATATCGTTTTGTTTGATGTTTCTTGGTTTGGAAGACCTGGAAGGCCCGCCAATGCTAGAGGGTGGTTTTGAACATTAGACAAATAGGTTCATTTTTTCTAATCGCCAAACCATAAGCGGACAGGCCGCTAACT
>JBAQEN010000078.1:0-2659 GCA_049286765.1 Methylococcaceae bacterium | reverse complement strand
TATCTTGATAGGGTGTTCACAGACACAGCAAGCGGCAAAACCACTAACAACAGGCCTGAACTTGAGCGCTGTTTGTTCCATTTACGCGCGGGTGATGTGCTGCATGTGCATTCAATCGATCGTTTGGCCAGGAATTTAAAAGAACTGCAAACAATAGTTGATGATGTCACTCAGGAAGGTGTTGCAGTGAGGTTCCACAAGGAAAATTTGTTGTTCGATATGTCTAACGACAATCCTATGCAAACCTTAATGTTCCAAATGCTGGGAGCTTTTGCTGAGTTCGAGCGGACATTGGCACGGGAGCGCCAGCGTGAAGGCATTGCCGCGGCTAAAGCTCGCGGGCAAAAACTGGGAGCGCCACCAAAATTGAAGCCGTCGCAGGTCAAAATTCTTCGTGATCGCGTTGCCCTGGGTGAGGATAAGGCAAAAGTCGCCAAGGCGTTCGGAATTTCCAGACCTACGCTTTACAAACTCATAGCCTGCCCGTAACCAGCCCGGTGCGCAAATCAGGCAATCAAAACCGACCTGGGTAATAATCCCGTATAGCCCAAACCGTTTTCGCGGCGCTATGGGGCTGTATTTCTGTTTTTTAATCTAACAGACAGGCTCATTGCCCGGTTTATGGTGGGTGCGGGCCTGGAAAGAGGACTTTTCGAAGACACCCACCAAGCCCTGACCATTCACTCAAAATGGCTAACAAAATTATAAATCAATTTGCAAAACGGGTTGCAGTAACTCCAACATCATTTTTTTCCGCCTCAATTTCAGAAAAAACACGGGTTTCTGTTATTTTTTCGGGGGTTCCCGGATTTTCGGTTTGAACTTCGACGGTTTGCTCACGTGAGCAAACCTCTTTTGCCGATTCGCGTAAATAAATCAATTTGCAAAACGGGTTGCAGTAACTCCAACATCATTTTTTCCGGCACAGTTTCAGAAAAAACAGGGGTTTTTGTTATTTTTTCGGGGGTTTCCGGATTTTCGGTTTACAAGTCCGAGGTTTCTGAACTTTCAGATAGCGGAGTAAAATAATCATCTGTCAATCATCTTTCCATGATTCTATTTCCATCGTGCCTTTTTTCTTGTTACAAGGATCACAAGCCAAAGCCAGATTAGAAACAGAATTAACACCGCCTTTGGCTTTCGGGTGAATATGCTCAACCTGCAAAGGGGTGTTCTCAGCACCACAATAAGCGCATTTACGGTTCCATTTTTCGAGCAGGTATTCACGTACAGAATAGCCTTGAAGCGTGCCCTGTTGATACTCAACCCCGGATATTTCAGGATTGCGCATCAATTGCATATCGAACATGACTCGCTCCTGAAATGCATCTTCGAGGGATCACGGATTCAAGGCATCAACTAGTAAAGCGGTCGATTGCTCCAGCGCCAAATTTATCAACTCGGTTTTTTCGGCTTCCGTAGCGCCCAAGAAACTACGCGCCGGAAGCTTTGTTGTCCATGATTCCGTGTCAGTCGTGCGAATCAACCGCAAAATAAGCCCGGCCCGTTTAATGGTCATGTTTGCAACTATCCATTTGATCGTAGGGGTTCTGTAGGCTTGCCCGGCCTTTTTAACTTTGTAACCAGCCGCTATCAGGCTTTTGGCCTGTTTCCGGGTTGCCGGCGCATCCCCGCCCAAATTAGCCCTGCCTCTAAACTGGCCTGGGTTTTTCAATTCGCTTGCGCTGTGTTTTTGCCGGTAGCCGTACTGGTGTTTGTAACCAATATTGGCTTCAACAGCGTTGTTAAAGCCAATGATGGCCTCACTCTCCCTCATGCCAATTATTTTTAAGCGGTTAGCCAGCCGGGTTAGCATTTTCCGTTGCCGCCCGCGTTTATGGGGTGCGTAGGGCTGCCCTTTCAGATCGGTTTGGGCTTCCGTATGTCCTTTGCTGATCGTAATGATTTTTGGACTGAGAGTAGCCAGGACTTCCTTTTTAATTGCCGGGGTTGCGTGGGCTATGTTCGAATCCAATTGTTGCAGCGCGTTCATTTGCGCTTCGCTGAGGGTGACTGTGATCATGGGAATTCCCTAACGGTTTGAAGGTGCGGGTTTGTCGGGTGGGACAATGACGTTATACCAAACAAACCCTAACCATTGCACATGGGAATGGCTGACCTGGATTATAGGGCAGGCCGTTTTAAAACCAAAACAGAAAACTGGCCAGTTTTAAAACAAACTGACTTAAAGCCACATGCGGCCTAGTGTGCAGGTGTTTCGGTCGCAGGCTTTTCAACAGAATTTGTGGATAAACCACAGGCGCTACTAAGCACTTCGCCAGCCCATGCGTTAAGACTTTTGCCTTGGGCTTTCGCGGTTACTAATGCGGCGGCATGAACTTCAGGCGGTATCCGCAATAATAGCTTGCCATTGGCCGGTTTTTCAGGCGTCTTGCCGATTTCTTTGCAGGCTTCCAGATAATCATCAACAGCCTCTTCAAATGCCGCGCGTAATTCCGTACCGTTATCAGCATGAAAGCCTATTATGTCGTTGATACCCAGCAAGCGCCCAACCAGAATATTATCTCGGTCGTCAAAATCTATACGGGCTGTGTAACCCTTGTAGGTTAGTGTGTTCACGGTTTCATACCTATAGCCATCAAAAAATCACGGGCGTGTTCGACTTGATACGGTTTAGCTTCTTTGGCAGGATGCGGCC
>JBAQEN010000077.1:0-2721 GCA_049286765.1 Methylococcaceae bacterium | reverse complement strand
GTTGCTGAAACTTATACGTAATCAGGTAAGCATTTGTCAGACTCATTGCCCGTTAGAAATACAGAACTCCTTCAGACTCATTTAGCATTGGAAGAGGCTGTTAAATCAGAAATAGTGAGTGTGCTAAATGAGAAATTGCCTGGACTTCAGGTAAGAGATGTGGAGTTGGCGCTGAATTGTATCCTGGGACAGATGGCAAATGCCTTAGTCCAGGGCGAACGCATTGAAATTAGGGGCTTTGGTAGTTTTGATATACGACGTCGACCTCCCCGTAGTGCGCGTAATCCTATGACGGGTGAAGCAGTTAATTTACCGGCTAAAATAGCTGCTCACTTCAAACCGGGCAAGGAAATGCGGAATCGAGTGAATGCCTCGCG
The DNA here is from genome assembly GCA_049286765.1 of Methylococcaceae bacterium. Taxonomy (GTDB): domain Bacteria; phylum Pseudomonadota; class Gammaproteobacteria; order Methylococcales; family Methylomonadaceae; genus JAGXGJ01. The sequence goes on along the minus strand of JBAQEN010000077.1, from coordinate 2,344 downwards.
TGACCAATGCCGCATCATGGATTGAGGGCTTAACTAAGCTGGCCCTGAGTTATGGCGATCATAAGCTTTCTGTGAAAAGAGTGTGTTTGTTAGTAAAACAAAAAGCTGGAAAAGAGCAGCACCCGCTATCGCCAAAAGAGAGGCTAGTAAAATCATTACAGTTATAATTTTCATGCTTAAGTAACCCAATAATTGTTGAATTTGAATGTAAATAATCCTCGCGTTAAATTAGCAAAACAAGTGATTTTATTAACAATTCAGTAAAGGGCAGTTACAGTTATAGGTGTTTTGTCCAGTGCCATAATAGCCAGTTGCTAGTCTGCAACAATCTATTTAGGATCGATATCTGGCATTAGGGAGGTGCCTGCAATTGGTATCTCAGATAGATAAACAAACAGATAAATTTTTACTGCTTTGTATGTTCTTTTGTGCAAAAACAACAGAACATCAGTGGTTATCCAGAGATAAATTTATATTTAAATGCAGATAAAATGCTGGCTATGACTGCAATTGCTGCCGAGCTGTATCTTAATTTTGCTTTGACTACTGGCTGGTCGTTAGCTGGCTACAGCGACTGGTGACCCACAGCGGTCTCTAAATAAAATTTATATGATATAAAAATTAATTTTACTCTAACCCTCTTTATTAAGAATTGGGCTGAATTCTGAATCTAAGATATTGGTTTCGGATTGAGGTGACCAGGGGAAACATAAGAAAATATCAAGAGTGTGACTGTGTTAATAAATGGTGTGTTTGCAAATCATCTCCGGAATATAGATAATTAAATTCCGATAATTACAGAATCCTTTTTGGAGGTTCGAGTGAGCATTACACTTTTACTCATCATTATTATTATTTCTTATTGCATTGTCCGAAGCGGTTCCATCGCTCTGGAAATGACAGGGATCTCTATCCCGATTGCCAGATTCCAAGCATTATCTGCTTTTACCGGGACGGGTTTTACTACTCAAGAATCGGAGAGAATCGTCAACCATCCAGTTCGGAGAAAAATAGTCAGCTTTCTTATGATTCTGGGAAATGCCGGTATCGTTTCGATTATTGGAGCCTTTATTTTTTCATTTGGTGAAACCGGATCGTTTAACTCATTGCTTACTCTGATCATTATTATTGTTGCGCTTGTTGGTCTTTATAATGTTGCCGTACATAGAACGGTGGATGCAAAATTATCTGAAACTATCCGACAAAACTTGAGAAGCAAGATTACATATTGAAAAAGTACTAGTTGAAGAAATCATTCACCAACCTGAAGGTTATAGCGTTGCTTCGGTTATTATCTCCAAGGACTCCAAAATTGCTCAACTTACATTGGAAGATTTGGGTTTAAAAGATAGCAAAATAATTGTGCTTTCAATTGAAAGAGATGGCTCCACTATTCCGCAACCGGTAAGTAAAACCCAAATAAAAGAGGATGATCGTTTAATTTGCTTTGGTAAATTCGATCTAATTCGCCAATTGGCGAATTAATGGCTGTAAAACAGCGTGGAAAATTTGCAAGTTTTGCCAGAAAAGAGCGTCAAAATTTACCGGCAGTATTTTCTATCTTATTGTTTTTATGATGCCTACAGTCATCATTAACTGGAAAAACCGAAGCTGAAAGTGGTAAATTTAGGACGCTTTTTTACAGGCTAGGATGCCTAAAACAAGCTTTCGTAAAAATAGCGGTACTATCATAAAAATCGACAGTAAAACAATATTTCCTTACATTGAAACAAGCGAGCTTTCAGATTGTTTGGGTTCAGAAACAAATTGCGTATCAGTTATACCTATATTTGCCAGCTGTTCATTCAGTTGGTCAGCAGAGGCCGTTGAGTTCACCGGTCCTATTTGAACCTTGTAAAGGGTAGATTTTTTGTAGGTAGATGAACGGATATTCGGTTCAGGCAAATGATTAGCGACAATTTTATTTTTTAATTTCATCGCCTTTTTGGCACTTCCAAAACTGCCAACCTGCAGATATACATTTCTTTCTTGTGTGGCTGCAATTTGTTGCAATTGAGGCAAGGCCTGACTAGGTGATATTGCCTTAATTTCTACGGCCCCTAGGCCATCCTGTTCCAGATCCAGACGTTTTGCAGCAGCATAGGACAAATCCATTTCTCTATTGCCGACAAAGGGCCCCCGGTCATTTATTCTGACGACAATGCTTCGATGATTTTCCAGATTGGTTACCAGAGCGTAAGACGGAATCGGCAGTGTTTTATGCGCGGCAGTCATGGCATACATGTCAAATATTTCGCCGGTAGCAGTTTTTTTACCGTGAAAGCCTGGGCCATACCAGGAAGCAACACCCTGTTTTATGTAGCGGGCAATACGCGGTAGTAAA
>JBAQEN010000076.1:0-6555 GCA_049286765.1 Methylococcaceae bacterium | reverse complement strand
TCGGAATACACTCTCCAATTTTCAAGCTGCAGTGAGAGACTGGAGAAATAAGGCTTTCATGATAATCTCCAGGCAGGAGCACAGTACGCTAAGCCATCGATTTTAATGCATCAAATATCAAGTAAACGCCAATTCCTAATACCAAAGAGCCCAAATAATAATTTCAGGACGCCACCACTTAGCATCTGGTTAGCCAGATGGGCGCCTATCCAGCCACCCAACATGAATGCGATAGCTACAATGAGAGCTGCCTTCAAGTCGACGTTACCATGCCGGTAATAGACCAATACCGCCCACAAGCCGACAGGAGGTAATAAAATAGCCAAGCTGGTTCCGATAGCCGCATGCTGAGAAAACCTGGCCAGATAAATCAAGGCCGGAACAATGATAACACCGCCTCCTATACCAAATATGCCAGAAGCAATACCGGAAAATAAACCAATTAATAGCATTAGGATAATCGATGAATCTGTCATAACAAAATCCCTAAATTTTTTTACCTGGGATTGCAAATAAGTTTTCAGTTTACACAACAAGCACCCGCTTTTTATGCTGCATTACCTCTTCTCAAGTTACAGAATGAAGTTTAAAAATTTATAAACAATGACGCCATAATCAGATGGTGCATCGTGTTATTGGTATGCGTGGCGTCATCGAGATACTGATTGAGATAGCCTGCTTCGGTCCGGAAATTTTTATTGAAGGTCCAGCCGATGCCCGCAAACGCGCGGTTTTGATCGAAGCCAGATTGGCCACCCGCGGGTGTTGAATTGATACGTACGAAGAACTCGTCCCATGCGATCAGGCTCAAACGCGGTTCAAATTCCAGCGGGTGCAGGAGTCGAATCATCTGCCGTGGACGTACACGGACATCATTGCCATTGCCCGGTAGAAAATTGCTTTCGACCATAGTTCTGAAAGTAACAGTTCCAATGCTGGTGGGCAAGACATAGCGGAACGCCGGCCACACATCTTGCTGAGCGACATAATTCTTGCCGACGTTTTGTGTAGGCAGAAAGGTGTAGCCCGCCCAAATCGTTGCCCTGTCACTGAGCGAATAACCCACCGCTGCGCGCGCCATGCCTTGATACCAATGATTCCAGTTATCGTCCCAACGGGATTGTCCTTCCAGCCAGATACGCCCTTTTTCCAGGCTCGGATCCACTGCTTTCAGACTCCCCTCGCCGACAAATTGCAACCAACTTCCGGCATCCTGAAGCAAATCATCCTGTGCCACCGCTGAAGGTGTCAAGCCGATGGTACTCAAAATCGCTGCCGTCAATGCCACTATCTTTATTTTTTTCTTCATCTTATCGCCTGCTTAATTTGAACTTGAATTTTATTTATTAATCAAGCCCAGCAATCCTTTCATCAATGCCAGGGGCGTAGGCGGGCAGCCTGCTATTGTCATGTCGACGGGTATAACATTGGACACAGCACCGCAACTGGCGTAGGAAACCCCGAATTCCCCCCCGCAAGCGGCGCAATCACCGGCAGCAACAACCCATTTCGGATTTGGTGTCGCATCGTATGTTCGCAGCAATGCCGTTTGCATGTGCCGTGAAACCGGGCCAGTCACCAATAACACATCGGCGTGCCGTGGCGATGCTACAAAATGAATACCAAAACGCTCAATATCATAATAGGGATTATTCAGCGCGTGGATTTCCAGTTCGCAACCATTGCAGGAACCGGCATCGACCTGACGTATCGCAATGCTGCCGGAAAACTTCTTGTCGATGTGGCGTTTGATCTGTATTCCCAGCTTTTCCAGTTCATCATCCTTGGGAACTTTGCACTTCTCAGTAACAACACCTGTTTTCAGGATTTTTGTAAAAAGTCTCAGCATGAGCTTGTCCTATAAATCATTGCCTGAATATGAGCCATTCAGGGATTTGTTACACACAGGAAAATCCGGCACGATATTGTTTAGCGTAAGTTTTTCCAACGCAGGCCAGTTCAGGATGCTGGGGTCGCGTGGATAAAAACGGGCGATTTTATTATCGGCATCGAAGCGAATATAAGCAGTAATTTCACCTCGCCAGCCTTCAATGATGCTTAAGGCTTCACTGCCCGCCGGTGGTGTTTGCCATTCGGCGAGCAGGTCGCCCGAAGCAAGTTGGGTGATAAACTGTTCGATGAGTTTTAACGCCACATTGATTTCCTTGTATCTTACCCAGAACCTTGAGGCAATATCGCCTTGATCTTCCAGCGCTACTTTAAAAGTTACCTGATCGTAAGGTGCGTAAGGCGCATCGCGGCGGACATCCTTATCCTGACCACTGGAGCGCCCGACATAACCTAGCGCGCCAAAGGCGGCGGCGATTTCCGGCGACAAATAACCTGCCGTGAAAAGCCTGTCTTCCAGCGAGGAGTTGAGGTCTATCGCAGGCATGATATCTGACAGCTCTTTTCTTAACTGAACAATGTCCTGTTTAATCAAGGTACAGGAAGATTCAGTTATGTCACAGACAACACCGCCCGGAATAATCCTGTCCATTAGCAGACGATGACCGAAGACCGTTGCATTGGTACGCAGCCACCGTTCACGCAAGCGTGTGAATTGCATTTGAGCAAAAACAAAAGCGACGTCGTTACAAATCGCGCCCATATCACCCAAATGATTGCCGACCCGCTCGCGTTCCGCCAGAATGCCGCGTATCAAGGCCGCGCGTGGTGGAATTTCAATGCCAGCGGCTTGTTCCATTGCCCTGCAAGCGGCCCAGCAATGTCCTACCGTGGTATCTCCTGAAACCCGCCCGGCTAAACGCGCTAAAGACTCCGGAGTTCTTCCCTCGGCGATTTTCTCGATGCCTTTATGGACATAGCCCAGTCGTTCTTCCAGATTTAAAATCAGTTCGCCTACCGCCTGAAAGCGAAAATGCCCCGGCTCGATAATACCGGCATGGACAGGTCCCACAGGAATTTCATAAACCCCTGCGCCGTATGCCTTAACAAAGGGGTAATCGATATCCGGCGGCGTAATGGCTTCCGGCTCGCCCTGTACATGAAAGTCCTTGCGTAAGGGATAATTGTGTTTCGCCCACGCTTTGTGCCGCGTCCAGCGCCGATTGTCGGGGTGGCCAACGAAATTAATACCGAACATATCCTGACTATGACGCTCACTTCGATTGGCGGCCGGGTAAACAGTGGCTTGTGAGGGCAGTTCCGGTTTGGCGGTGTTAACAATAGTTCTCAGCAATACATAAATGCCCTGCATTTCAAAACAGGCATTGATAAAAAACTGGTCTTGAACATGTTCCGCCCAACCGCTTACCCAACGCTCATTTTGTAGTATTGCCAGTTCTGCAAACTGTTGCCAGTGTTTACTTTCAATTTGCCATAAGAGTGTTGATGGCAGACTGATTTGTTCAACAGTAATATCCGCGGTAATCAGCCGGTTTAAAAAATCCGTCGTCCAATTTGAAGAACTCATAACGGCGTACTCCCTGAGATTAACAACGTTGCTTGTGAAAACCAGTTAGCCAGAAAACCGGGGATAGCCAGACCCAGCCATAACACGAAACCCAAATGAATTATCACCGGCCAAAGGTTTGCTTTAACCGGTAATTGACCTTCTGGTTTCTCGCCATAAACCATCGGCTGTATATGTCTGAACAGTCCGGCAAAAGCTATGCCGATACCCAATAATAGTAATGGCGTTAACCAGGGATAGCTGTGCATCGTGGCAAGCAGCACCAAAAATTCACTGGTAAACACACCAAAAGGAGGAAAGCCGGCAATGGCAATTGTGCCTATTAACAAGCCCCAGCCAATCCTGGGTTGGGTTTTTATCAAGCCACGTATTTTATCGATGCTTTGCGTTCCGGCTACTTGTGCAGCGTGACCTACCGTCACAAAAATGGCCGATTTTGTCAGTGAATGCACAGTCATGTGCAGTAATGCCGCAAAGGTTGCCAAGGGGCCGCCGATACCAAAGGCAAAGGTCATCATGCCCATGTGTTCAATGGATGAATAACTGAACAGCCGTTTAATATCCTTCTGCCGATGCAAAAAAAATGCGGCCACCAGAAACGACATCAGGCCAAAGCCCATCATTAGAAAACCTGCCATATTGGAATGGCTTGCCCCATCAACCAGCATCTTGTTACGAACGACGGCGTATAAGGCATCATTAAGTAATAACCCCGACAACACCGCCGACATCGGTGTTGGACCTTCGGAATGAGCATCGGGCAACCAGTTATGCAAAGGCACCAGACCGATCTTAGTACCATAGCCAATCAGCATGAAAACAAAAGCGATCTCAAGTATTTCCGGATTTAATTTACTGGCATTTTCGTAAAGCACCGACCACAGCAAGGCATTTTCACCATCACCGATCTGCACCGCTGCGTAATACAGCAAAATGGTGCCGAACAGGGCTTGGGCAATGCCCACACCACACAGAATAAAATATTTCCAGGCAGCCTCGATGGATTCCGGTGTGCGGTACAAACTGACCAGCATCACCGTCGCCAGTGTAGCGCCTTCCATCGCCACCCACATCACACCCATGTTATTGGTAGTCAGTACCAGATACATGGCCAACATAAAACCCTGGTACATGGAGTAATAAAGTCTCAATCGTCTATCAGTAAGTTTGCCCAGTTCCTTTTCATGCGCCATATAAGGCGAGGAAAAAATCGAGGTGGTGAGTCCGACAAAGGCAGTCAGTACAATCAAATACACATTAAACGGGTCAATCAAAAAGGCTTGGCCAGATGATAAAATAGTGCCTTGATTCAGTACATTAATCGCCAGCCAAATAGTTGCCAACAGACAGATCGCGTTAAACCTGACATTGAGTTTTCCGGTGTCCGCCCTGTGTCCGGCAAGCGCAAAAAACACAATACCGACAAAAGGAATCAATAAGACAAGGTAGGCAGCGATCATTTATCCACCTCATGCAAGCGGTTTAACCTATCAACATCTAGTGAATCAATACTGGTGCGTATATGAAAGAAGAAAATACCGAACAACACTGCGGCAACCAATACGTCAAACGCTATGCCCAATTCAACTACCATCGGCATGCCTTTGGTGGCAACGATAGCAGCAAAAAATAAACCATTTTCTATCGACATAAATCCGACAACATGGGCAACAGCTTGACGATGCGAGATCATTAACAGCATACCTAACAGCACCACGGAAAGACTGACCGCCAAGGCATTCAGCATGACCGGCGAGGTAGTCTGTACGATAGGGTGCAAAACGTAATAACTGAATACCATCAGACTGGCTCCGCCCAGCATCACAACAGTCTTGTTGTGTAGCGCTTCAATATCACGATGAGCTTTCATTTGTATGACTTCACGCCTTAACATCCAGGGGATAAAAATGACTTTTAGCACGAGGGTCAGAACGGCGGAAATATACAGATGTGGATTATTCAAACTGTATGCCGCTAATGCCGTGGTTAAGGTTAATAAAAACCCTTGCAAAGCAAAAACAAAGATTAACCGTAACAAGCGGCCTTGTCCTAACATGAGAAAAGAGGTGAGGCCTACCAATGCCGCCATTGACAAAATGGCCTGTGTATAAAAATCCTGTTGTTCGATGTTCATCGCGACGCCTCCAAAATGATGTGGCTTAACATACCCAGCAGCCCAAGTAAATAGGCAAAACTGAGAAATTCCTGGACTCGAAACAAGCGCATTTTTGCAACTAACGACTCCGCTACCGCCAGAAATATCACTAGTAGAGCAAGCTTGCCCATAATCGCCAGCAAGCCATAGCCTAGCGCTTCAGCACTAAAGGTTTCAGCAATACCCCACGGGAAAAATATATTGGCGATCAATACGCCATAAAGCATGAGTTTAAGCTGACTCGCCCATTCAATCAGCGCCAGATGCCGGCCGCTGTATTCAAGAATCATGGCTTCATGAATCATCGTAAGTTCCAGGTGCGTGGCAGGATTATCCACCGGGACACGCCCGGTTTCAGCGATGGCAACCAATATCAGGGCAAACAAGGCAAACACAAATGAAGGTCTCAGGATCATGCCTTCATTTAATACATGAGCAATTGCCCCCGATAAATTAGTCGTCGAAGCAGTCATGGTCAGCGTAAAAATCGCCATCAACATAGCGGGTTCCGCCAATGAAGAAATAGTCATTTCCCTGGACGAACCCATGCCACCAAATGCCGTGCCAATATCCAGCCCCGCCAATGCCAAAAAAAATCGGGCAAAGGCAAAAAAACCCACCATCACAATAACATCCGCGCTGGCTGAGGTGGGTAGATCAACAGCGATCAACGGAACAACGCTTGCCGCCAGCACGGTGGCGGAAAATATAATGTAAGGCGCTATTACAAATAACCACGATGCTTGTTCTGAGATTACCGGTTGTTTATGGGTTAATTTAATCAAGTCCCTATAAGGCTGTAACAAGGATGGTGCTTTGCGGTTTTGTAAATTACATTTGCACCATTTGAGCCAACCCGCCAATAACGGCGCCAGTATGACGAAAAGCGTGGATTGTAAAATGGCGATTAACCAGTTCATTGTGCTTCTCCAGAGTTCAGAGAGATTTGAGCTGTAGGGCGTTC
>JBAQEN010000075.1:0-2012 GCA_049286765.1 Methylococcaceae bacterium | reverse complement strand
ATCAAAATGAAACATACTGCCCGTCACATGGAATTGGTAGACTATCAGGAGGCCCCCTGCGTCAGAATAGTTGTCGCCTCAAATTTTAAGAAAAAAATAAAATTTGAGATTAGAAATGAAAAAATATAAAAGGTATTCAGCAGGCTTCAAAGAGCAAGCCTTGGTAAAAGTTTACAGTCGTGGCAATAACCAATCGATTCAGTCTGTCGCAGACGAATTGAACATCAATTTAACTACCTTGAAGACTTGGATGAAACAAAGAGAACAGGACGTCAATAAACCTGCACCACCGAAATCAAAGCGCCCGGAGGATTGGAACCCGGAAGAACGCCTTACCGCTTTACAAAAAACCTATCATTTGATCGGTGAGGACTTAAATGCCTGGTGTCGTGAACGAGGCGTTTTTATCCATCAACTGGAGCAATGGAAGACTGATTTTTGTAGCCATGGTGGCTCAGTAGACAAGCGTGAAGAAGCGCGGGTCTTGCGTACATTGAAAGAAGAAAACCAAAGCCTTGAACGTGAATTGTTGCGTAAAGACAAGGCCTTAGCAGAAGCCGCCGCGCTGTTGGTTCTGCAAAAAAAGTTCCGGGCGCTCTTGGGGGGAGAGGTCGAATGACTACCCACGAAGAGCGCGAGCAAGTGCTTGTTTTACTCAATGAATCAGTAACAGCGGGGGCACGCCGAGCGAAAGCCTGTGACGTATTAGGCCTGAGCGAACGCACCTTGCAACGCTGGCAGACTGGCGAGACAGTCCATTGCGATCAACGCCCCTTACGTGACTATCAACCGCCGCACAAGCTGACAGCAAGCGAGCGGGCCGAGGTGCTTGCTGTCGCCAATTCCGATGAATTTGGCCATCTGCCGCCGAGTCAGATCGTGCCACGGCTAGCCGATCAGGGGCGCTATCTGGCTTCCGAGTCGACCTTCTATCGCGTATTGAGAGAAGAAAACCAGTTGACTCATCGCCGCAGCGAACAGCCATCCCAAGTGCGAGCCAAGCCTCGTGCGATCAGTGCCACAGCACCTAACCAGCTCTATAGCTGGGACATTACCTATCTGGCGTCAGCTATCCGTGGACAGTTCTTCTATCTGTACCTATTCCTCGATATTTTCAGCCGAAAGATCGTCGGTTGGCAGGTGTATGAAGAGGAAAGCAGTGCCTTGGCAGGTGACGTGTTACGCGATCTGTGCCGCCGTGAAGGCATTCAATCAGAACAGCTTAGTTTACATTCTGATAACGGCAGTCCGATGAAAGGAGCCACTATGCTGGCGACCTTGCAACGACTGGGTGTCATGCCATCCTTTAGCAGGCCATCGGTTAGTAACGACAATCCTTACTCAGAATCGCTCTTTAAGACCTTAAAGTATCGACCCAAGTATCCGCTAAAGCCGTTTGCCAATGTAACCGAAGCGCGTGACTGGGTAACGGGATTAGTGGAATGGTATTTATGACCCTTGTGGTTACAACCACGAGCATCGCCACAGCGCCATCCGGTTTGTGACCCCGACACAACGGCATGAAGGGTTAGACGAAGACCTTCTGCATAACCGTAAAGCCGTCTACGAGGCTGCCAGAGAGCGAAACCCGCAACGCTGGAGCGGTGGTATCCGCAATTGGAAAAGAATCCAAACAGTCCACCTGAACCCTGATAAAGCCGAAGCAAACAATGAAGGAAACAAGGAGGAACTCTCTATAAAGATCAAAAAAGCAGCCTAAGTTTTAACCGTCGAGGCGACAACTACATTGACAATTTCCGCATCTAGCTCATTCAGTAGTAAATAAAAAAGATAGTTTTTCATTGTGCATTTCCTAAACTACTATAACGCAATTATTGGCTTCAATTTAAAATGCACTTTAAAGCCCTGTACATTTCTATTTTTTTTCAATCTCTCATTTGAATCGGAATATAACCAATGAATTTTATCATTCTCTTTCTAATGCTCGCCGCAATCCTAGGGCTAGTCTGGCACCGCTCAATTGCAAAAAAGAATACTTTGATAAGTTAAAC
>JBAQEN010000074.1:0-2009 GCA_049286765.1 Methylococcaceae bacterium | reverse complement strand
TATCGGAAAAACCGTAAACGACTTGAAATAACTCGGATACCAGTTCTTTAACAAAAATTATAATTTGCAACACTATAACGATTGGAATAACCGCAAAGACGCCTATCAGAAAATCATTCAACAGCTTTTTAGTGAACTCGTTCATTTTTTTCTCCGTTGTTTATACCGACTCAATCATCAGCAAGATGCCTAACACAAACAAGAATGCTGAAATATTTTAACCCTTCCTCAACCCGGAAAAATGAGTTGAAGAAAACAGTTGCTTCATTATAAGCGAATTTGCGATCGATACATGATTGATCGAAAACACATCCAGGGCATGATTCAATCTGAACGACATATCAAGATTACACTTGATGCTGAATTTTGTTGTGGATAAATGGACACTTGAATTATGAAAAATTCTGCCCCACTATTGCTATGCCCAGTCGATAACAACTTGAACATTACATGATTGGGACACTAAATATATGGATGCCGGGTGTTTTTATCTGTAATTAAACCACCAGACGGTATATAATCAAACGTTTTGATTCAATCATTTACTAAATTCACACCGGAAGAAAACATGCTGGGTAAGCTCGTTAGATTTGTTGTAGGGAGCCGTAACGATAGGCTAATAAAGAAGAAAAAGAAGCTGGTCAAAAAGATCAACGCCTTAGCTTCGGAATACGAAAAATTATCTGATGAGGCATTAAAAGCAAAAACACAGGAATTTCGTAATCGTCTGGCGCAAGGTGAAAAGCTCGATAACCTGATTCCGGAAGCGTTTGCAGCGGTCAGAGAAGCTTCATCCCGAGTCTTTGGCATGCGTCATTTTGATGTGCAGCTGATAGGCGGCATGATACTTCATGAAGGTAAAATTGCCGAGATGAAAACCGGTGAGGGTAAAACCTTGATGGCGACCTTGTCAGCTTATTTGAATGCCTTGCCGGGACGCGGTGTACATGTTGTTACGGTGAATGATTACCTAGCCAAGCGCGATTCCGAATGGATGGGCAAACTATACGCATTTCTGGGAATGACGACGGGAGTCATCATCAGTCAAATGGAGCATGCGCCAAGACGTGAAGCTTATGCAGCAGACATTACTTACGGCACCAATAACGAATTCGGTTTTGATTATCTGCGTGACAATATGGCTTTTAGCCTGGAGCAAAAAGTCCAGCGCGACCTCTGCTTTGCCATCGTTGATGAGGTGGATTCCATTCTGATTGACGAAGCAAGAACTCCGCTGATCATTTCCGGGCCGACTGAAGAAAGCACTGAAATCTATATTAAAGCCAATGAAATCATACCGTTTTTAACCAAACAGGAAAGTGAAGACCAGCCTGGCGACTATACGGTTGATGAAAAGATACGTCAGGTATTTTTAACCGAAGCGGGTCATGAGCGCGTTGAACGCTTAATGCTTGAATACGGTTTAATGACTGAAGGGACCAGCCTGTATGATGCCGCCAATATTCGCCTGATGCACTATCTGAATGCGTCATTACGTGGGCATGTCTTATTCAAGAAAGACGTTGATTACATCGTCGCAAACAATGAAGTTATTATCGTTGATGAATTTACCGGCCGAATAATGCCTGGACGGCGCTGGTCTGAAGGACTGCACCAGGCTATTGAAGCGAAAGAACATGTCACCATAAACAGTGAAAATCAGACACTGGCTTCTATCACCTTCCAGAACTATTTTCGCCTTTACGAAAAGCTTTCCGGCATGACCGGCACTGCCGATACTGAAGCGTTTGAGCTGAACAAGATATATGGACTGGAAGTCGTCGTAATCCCAACACATCGCCCGATGATTCGCAAGGATTTAGGTGATGTGGTTTACCTGACCACTGACGAGAAATACATTGCTGTCGCGAATGATATCAAAGACTGCGTCAGTCGCGGACAACCTGTTTTGGTGGGAACTACCTCCATTGAAAATTCTGAACGGCTTTCCGCCTTGCTAAAAAAACAGGTTATCAAACACGAAGTGCTTAATGCCAAACAGCACGAAC
>JBAQEN010000073.1:0-4817 GCA_049286765.1 Methylococcaceae bacterium | reverse complement strand
CCGCTCGGGATTCAAAAACCGCTCGAACAGCAAGTCAAATTCGATAGGGTCCAAATCGGTGATTTTAAGCGCATAAGCAACCAATGAACCCGCACCTGAACCGCGTCCAGGGCCAACTGGAATATGTTCATTTTTTGCCCACTGAATAAAATCAGCAACGATCATGAAATAACCGGGAAACCCCATTTCGGTTATCACCTTCAATTCGGTTTCCAGACGCTGATAGTAAACCTTACGATTCTCCTCGTCCGTGCCCTTACCGACTGCCGGATATTGCAACAAGCGCTCTTCCAAGCCTTTTTTTGCCTCACTCGCCATTAATTCATCCAGCGTCATGCCTGCCGGCACGGGACAATCAGGCAGAAAATTTTCTCCCAGAGTCAGTTTTAAATTGCAACGTTTGGCAATTTCCACGGTGTTTTCCAACGCCTCAGGGATATCGGCAAACAACGCCAGCATTTCCTCGGTACTGCGTAAATATTGCTGATCGGTATAATCCCTGGGCCGTCGCGTATCATCCAGTACCCGCCCCTGATTAATACATACCCGCACCTCATGGGCGGCAAAATCCTTTTGATGCATGAAGCGCACATCATTGGTGGCAACCACAGGCAAACCCGTTGCCAATGCCAGTTCAACAGCAGCGGCAATATAACGCTCTTCATCGGGTTTACCGACACGCTGTAATTCCAGATAAAAGCTCTGTCCAAACAACGCGCCCCAGTGTTCTGCCAGCCGTTTAGCCTCGTCATGGTTTTCTGCCAATAAGGCACTGCCTATATCACCGCTCATTGCGCCCGACAACGCAATCAAACCTCCGTGGTTCTCTTCTATCCACTCCTGCCTAAGCATAGGCACGCCCAGATGCTGTCCTTCCTGATAGGCTTTTGAAATCAACTCGGTCAGTGTGATATAACCCGTGTAATTATTGACCAGCAAGGTCAGACGGTAAGGTGTAGCAGGCTCTTCAGGATTAAAAATTAACACATCAGCCCCTGCTATCGGCTTGATGCCTTGCCCCAGCGCCGCCTTATAAAACTTGACCAACGAGAATAGATTGGCATGATCGGTGACTGCAATTGCAGGCATATTCAACTCAGCCAAACGCTTAACCAGAGGCTTAATTTTAACGATGCCGTCTACCAGCGAGAATTCGGTGTGCAGTCTTAAATGGATGAAAGAGGGTTGCATCAGGGATTATTTTGAATTGGGTTCTGGAAATGTTACTGCGCGCGGCCGCGAATGCGTATAATAAAACCATAAGCACACCGCATATAAAAAACGATTTATCAGAAGGTTTTTACTTATTTACTTGTTATTTTCTCACACTACCGAACGTCCCCAAAGAAATCATTGACTAGATCGATAGGCGTAAACAATGAGCGATTATCAACACATTTTACTGGCAGTAGACTTTTCTGACCAAGGGCTCTATGTCGCGGAAAAAGCCAGGTCTTTAGCCTATAGATACCAGGCCAAATTAAGCATGATTCATGTATTGGATAACATTCCGATGCCGGATACAAACTATGGCACAGTGATTCCTTTGGATCAAGATTCATCAGACGATTTGCTTGAAGCGGAAAAGGCCAAACTCATGCAACTTGGCGATCAACTCAATATTGGTCGGGGCAATCGCTGGATGCTTTGGGGTGTTCCTAAACAGGAAATTATTCATATTGCCGAACAGGAACAGGTCGACTTAATTGTTGTTGGTTCACATGGGCGGCATGGTCTGGCGTTGTTACTGGGATCAACTGCAAACAGTGTTTTACATTATGCAAAATGCGATGTGATGGCAATTCGCTTGCAGGATGATTAGTCTGAGAGACGATCCTGAATCAACCGGGCCTGATTTTATTAACACTGTTCAAGACAGTTAATCCGGACTCATCGAGCATTTTCAGAAAATGACATGTGTTCAGGTTATTTAACCGCACTTCCAAGTAATACCGGCACCAGCAAGATATAACATGAATGTCATACAAGGTAACGGCTTTGTAGCCGATATAATCCGCTCCCCCCGCAGAAAAACTGCCGCAATTAAAATTCGGCACGGTAAAGTATCGGTCATTGTTCCTGACGGTTTACCGATGGCTACAATTGAATCATTGGTAGCCAACAAAAATCGCTGGATTAAAGAAAAACTGTCCATCCAGAATGAAATCATTGCCATCAAACCAAAAGAGTTTGTTACAGGTGAAGCCTTTTCTTATCTGGGTAAAAATCACGCGTTAAAAATTGAATCAGGCCTTTACCCGGCCATTAAACTGCATCAGGGCGAGCTCGTGGTTTCAGTCAGGGATAAAACAGCGGACAACAGTCTATCAATCAGGCCAATGCTGCTCAAATGGTATAAACAACAGGCTGAATCGGAGTTAATTGAAAAAACCGGGCTGTATGCGAAGATTATTGGGGTAAAGCCAACATCCGTTACCATTAAAGCGTTTAAATCAAGATGGGGAAGCTGTAGCGTTACGGGCAGCATTTTTTATAACTGGAAGCTAATTATTGCACCTGAGCGGATCGTTGATTATGTAGTTATCCATGAGTTATGCCATATTCTGCATCATAATCATTCGCCGGCATTCTGGCAGGCAGTTGCAAGGTATTGTCATGATTACTCGGAATGCAGGGCCTGGCTGAAAATTAATGGCGGCCGCCTGGAAATTTAAAGATAAATAGATCACCGGTAACGCTTTTTGGCCATTAGAGCATGTTTTCTCGAGTGGCACTCGCCGTCTTCAGTTAAAGATAAATCATGCTCATTAGAGAACTTCATCAAATCCGATAATTATCGATTGCACTTATGAGTTGAACGTAAGTTGTATTCGCCGGCGACGAAAACCAAATGGATATAAAAACACCGGCGATTGCTCGCTTGGAATCCAGTGGCGGCAATTACACAATGTTATTAGCAACGAGATTTAAGCAATGCGATTCTTGTTATTCGCGCAATACAGCGTGTTTGTCAGACATCCATGTAAGAATAACGTAGTGGATTGCCGTGCCCAGTCATCGATTTCAACTTCGTTGGGTGTAAGTTCCAAACCGAGTTGCAGTTTTTGAAAGCGTTCGCTACGCAATACGCTTAGGAATTGGTCGGCGAGAACATGCGGATCGATTGCGGCAAAATACCCCGCTTGCTGCTGCCGGGCGAAAAATTGCGCAAGATGGGCCAAGGTGCGCTGTGGCCCCTGTTCATAAAACTGAGTGGCGAGATCCGGGAAGCGCAACGATTCTCCAATGAGTATGGCGCGTATGCGCACCGCGTCCGGTCGCGTGATGCCATGCAGAAACTGCCTTGCGAAAACCACCAACGCCTCCTCTGGTCGGTCTTCCAGAGCACTCCCTTCCGACAATACCGTGACAAACGGATCACTGCACCGCTTTATGACAGCGCCGAATAACCCGGCCTTGCCCCCGAACTGATTATAGAGGGTACGCATGGACACCCGGGCATCCCTGGCGATGGTTTCCAGGCTCAGATTTCCGTAGCCGTGTTCAAGAAAAAGCTTGAGAGCGGTATCCAGTAATCGGTCACGACTCAAGGATTCCTCGCCTTTACGCGGTCGTCCGCATTTAATCATCTGTGTTCTCATAAAATAATTAAGTTGACTCAGGCTATGATCATACCGTAAATTAAACGGTAATATATCTTACCATTTAATTTTTCTTTTTAAGAATACAAGGGGCAAAAGGGATGAAAAAAGAAACAGGCATGTCAACGGACATCCATCGTTTGACACTACGGAGGGAATCATTGCAGCATTTTCCATCAGGTCTGCTGGTCATCGTCACGCTGGTGACGTTGACCGGATGTGGCAATCAAACCGGCTCGGGTGCCAAGTCGGTTCAGTCCCCAGCGCCCAGCGTCAAAATTGCCCAGCCCATGGCGCAAGATGTCACCGAATGGGACGAATACACAGGCCGCATCGAAGCCGTAAGTTCGGTAGATGTTCGCGCACGGGTCAGCGGCTATCTGGAGAAAGTGAACTTCAAGGCGGGAGAAAAGGTAAAAAAAGGCGATCTTTTATTCCTGATCGATCCGAAGCCGTTCAGCGCCCAGCTGAACTATGCCGAAGCGGAACTGGAGCGGGCCAAAGCCAAGCGTGAACTCGCAAAAAACGATATGGAGCGAGCCCAGCGCCTGTTCCACGGCAAAGCGATTTCGGAAGAGGAGTACGATGCCCGCAGTAAAGGCTTGCGTGAAGCCGTTGCTACGGTTCAGTCTGCGGAAGCCAATGTATACACGGCCCGGTTAAACCTGGATTTCACCAAGATACGCACACCGATAGACGGGCAAATCGGTCGCGAGCTGATCACCGAGGGCAATCTGGTGAGTGGCGGCGGAGGCGATGCAACGCGCTTGACTTTCATTGTCTCAACCAATCCGGTCTATGTTTACGTGGACGCCGATGAGCGCTCGGTGCTGAAATACCGGCGTCAGTCTAATGATATCGGCGCCGGGCAAACACCCGCGCAGCTGGCTGTAGCTGACGAGGATGATTTTCCTCACCAGGGAATTCTCGATTACATATCGCCGCGTGAAGATGCGGCCACCGGCACGGTGACATTGCGGGGTGTATTCGCCAACCCGGACGGTTTGTTGAGTCCCGGCTTTTTCGCACGCATGCGCGTGCGCGGCAGTGCCCCTTATCCTGCTATCCTCGTGCCTGACCGGGCTATAGCTACGGATCAGGCGCAACGATTCTTGTGGGTGGTCAATAAGGAAAACCACGTGGAATATCGCAAGGTGGTTCTGGGCGCCCATATTGGCCAGTCGCGCGTTATCAAAGAAGGCTTGAAGCCTGAGG
>JBAQEN010000072.1:0-18391 GCA_049286765.1 Methylococcaceae bacterium | reverse complement strand
ATCTATTGGTAAGCCTTTACCTTCCGGAAACAAGGCGAGATGTTATGGCCTAGCTCTCAAATATAACCGTTGGGATTTTTGATCTGCCAATTCCAGGCATCGGCTACCATGTCATCAAGATTTTTTTCTGCCTTCCAGTCAAGCTCTTTTAAAGCCAGTTCAGGGTTGGCGAAACATTCGGCCAGATCCCCTGGTCTTCGTGGCGCAATTTTATAATTAACTGTCCGACCGGTTACTTTTTCGAAGGCATTGATAATTTCCAGGACGCTGTATCCTTTGCCGGTGCCCAGATTATAGGCCTTACAAGCGCCTGCTTCGAATTTTTGACCGTTCAACGCTTCTATCGCTTTAATATGACCCTTTACCAAATCAACTACATGGATATAATCCCTGATACCGGTTCCATCCGGGGTAGGATAATCATCACCAAATACAGATAATTGCGCCAGTTTGCCAATGGCGACCTGGGCAACATAAGGCATCAGGTTATTGGGAATGCCATTGGGATCTTCACCTATCATACCGCTCTCATGCGCGCCTATCGGATTAAAATAGCGCAATAGGGCAATTTTCCACGGGAATTCAGTTTGATTAATTTTATCAGCCTCGGACAAGTCCCTTAAAATATCCTCAATCATGGCTTTTGACCGGCCATAGGGATTGATCGCTCCCAGCGAAAAATCTTCGGTGTACTGATTACAAGATGATTCACCATAAACGGTAGCGGAAGAACTGAATACCAATTGCCTCACGTTCGCTTCAGTCATCACATCAACAAGAACGAGAGTTCCATATACATTGTTATGATAGTACATTAACGGTTGTTTGCAGGACTCCCCTACAGCCTTTAAACCGGCAAAATGTATCACTGTAGCGGGTAATTCCTTGGCAAATATTTCAGTTAATGCGGGTTTATCTCGAATATCGGCTTGATAAAAAGAGAGCGATTTTCCGGTAATTTGTTGCACTCTGGACAACGATTCGAGTTTGCTATTGGATAAATTATCAACTACTGCTACTTGATAACCTGCCTGCATTAATTCGACGCAGGCATGACTCCCAATATAGCCCGCCCCGCCTGTTACCAGCACTTTATTTTTATTCATAGTGTATTTCCCATCTAGTTTGCCATTGCTGCTATAACTCGAATCTGTAAAAAGTGCACTTAGGATTTGGCTAAAAATAACTTCCCTGAAATTTAACCCTACCCCAGGGTGATTTTAATCACCCTGGGGGAATGGATTCGCCACTTCATTCACGCGTCGAATTCCCGTATTGGGATGCTACTGTTGACCTAATCCTTAGCCTGCGATCCTTTCCGCCTTGCGCCTATTTAATTATTTTTAGTTTTATCAGATGAATACGACGATTATCCGCTCTGATCACTTCGAAACGCATTGTATCCACAACAAGGCTCTCGCCTCTTTTTGGCATGTGTTCAAGCTGACTTACAAGAAATCCGCCAACCGTATCATATTCATCGGTAGCTAAATGGGTGGAAAAATAATCATCAAATTCTTCAATAGGCATGAGCGCTTTTATCATGAATTCATTTGGGCTGCGCTGAAAAATATAGCCTTCGTCTTCGTGATCGTCATGTTCATCTTCAATTTCGCCCACGATTTCTTCTAACACATCCTCAATGGTGACCAAACCGGCTGCCTGACCGTACTCATCGACAACAATCGCCATATGATTACCATTGGTCCGCAACTCCTTAAGCAGCACGTTCAAACGTTTGCTTTCCGGAACGATACAGGCGGGCCGCATTATTTCCTGAACAGTCAGCATTTTATTTTGCAGTGCACGCGCCAATAAATCCTTGGCTAATAAAACCCCCACCACTTTACTGCGATCTCCATCAATAACAGGATAACGTGAATGACCGAATTCCGTAACTAATGGAAATATCGTCTCCAATTCAGCATCTTTTGGCACTACAACCATTTGAATGCGGGGAATCATAATATCCCTGACCCGCATTTGCGACACCTGCAATACACCTTCAATCATCGATAAAGCATCGGTATCCAATAATCGATTTTCCCGGGCTTCTCTTAATATGCCAAGAAGTTCATCCAAGTCGTGCGGCTCCCCGGAAAATAGTTGGCTGATTCTATCCACCCAACGTCTTCGGGGGGCGTTTCTACTTGGAGGTTGCTCGTCGCTCATTCGTCATTTGCCTGTATATAGGGATTTTTTATATTTAACTTGTTCAAAATTATTATTTCTTTGCTTTCCATAAGCTCCGCTTGCGTCTCGTCGATATGATCGTAG
This sequence comes from Methylococcaceae bacterium, assembly GCA_049286765.1. GTDB lineage: Bacteria > Pseudomonadota > Gammaproteobacteria > Methylococcales > Methylomonadaceae > JAGXGJ01. The sequence continues at coordinate 16,114 of JBAQEN010000072.1, read as the reverse complement.
CCCAATAAATGCAAGACACCATGGACTATAATGTGCGCCCAATGATCTGTTAACGTTTTATGTTGTTCCAGCGCTTCTTTTTCCAGTACCGGCGCGCATACGACTAAATCGCCCAGTAGATTTAACTCGATACCTTCAGGCACCTCAACCCTAAAACTGAGAATATTTGTGGGGCCTTGTTTTAAACGGTATTGTTTATTAAGTTCGGCACTTTCCTGTTCATCGACAATGCGCACAACAATCTCGGTGTCTTGGTTAAGATCATCCAGCGCAACATCAACCCACCGTTGGATGAGTTCCTGATCAGGTTGTCCGTTTGAATAAAAAATAGTCTGGATTTCTATCTGATTCATTGATCAGGTGTGTTTTTTTGCTCATAAGCTTCATAAGCGGTAACGATGCGCTGCACCAAAGGATGCCTGACCACATCCCGTGTTCCAAAAAAAGTAAAACTGATGCCTTCAATATCTTTTAAAACTTCAAGCACATGCCGTAAACCAGACATTTTTTCCGAGGGCAAATCTATTTGCGTAATATCACCCGTGACAACGGCAGTTGATCCAAAACCAACGCGCGTAAGAAACATTTTAATCTGCTCTGTCGTGGTGTTTTGCGCCTCATCTAATATAATAAATGCATCATTCAATGTTCTACCGCGCATAAAAGCCAGTGGTGCAACTTCTATAATGCCTTTATCAATCATTTTTTCAACCCGTTCAAAGCCGAGCATTTCATATAACGCATCATACAAAGGTCGTAAATAGGGGTCGACTTTTTGCGCCATATCTCCAGGCAAAAAACCCAATTTTTCACCGGCCTCAACTGCAGGACGCACCAGAATTATTTTTCTGACTTTTTCATTTTGCAAGGCGTCAATCGCACAGGCAACAGCCAGATAAGTCTTACCGGTCCCAGCGGGGCCCACACCAAAGTTTATATCATGAGAGGTAATTTTTCTTAAGTAAGCTTGCTGATTGGCTCCCCTGCCTTTGATCATCCCGGCTTTGGTTTTAATGGCTATATTTTGTTGGCTTGCCGTGCCTGACGGTTCTAACATTTCATCAATTGAGGCATCTTGCATGGCTAAATGAATCAGTTCGGCAGTCAACTGCTCTTTTTCAGTACTTGCAAATAATTTTTGCATGACAGCGCAAGCCGCCTTGACTGAACTGTCTACGCCTGTCACTTTAAACTGATTACCGCGATTGGCAATTTCAACCTGAAGGCGTGCTTCAATCTGGCGTAAATGCGTATCTAACTGGCCACAAAAATTGGATAATCTGCTATTATCAGCAGGGAGCAAGGAAATTTCCTGTGAAATCATTTTAATAAATCAGCCATGGGCAATAATTTTATCGACAGTAGCCTCAACTAGCCGTCCCCGTAAAGAATTAGGCAACGCCTCCGCAATCAGTACATCGGCAAATTGCCCTGCCAATCGGGGATGAGCAATAAAATTCACTACCCGGTTATTTTCGGTTCTACCCTGCATTTGTAAGGGATTCTTGTGAGATTGACCTTCGACTAAAACAGTTTGCACTGTACCAACCATGCTATCTGAAATAGCGGCAGCCATTTCGTTTATGCGATTCTGAAAACGCTCAAGACGCTGTTTTTTTACTTCAGCAGGCACATCATCGGGTAAATCAGCCGCCGGTGTTCCGGGGCGTTGGCTATAAATAAAACTGAATGACAGATCGAAACCGATTTCTTCAATAAACGACATCGTCTCTTCAAATTCCTCATCAGTCTCTCCCGGAAAGCCGATAATAAAATCAGAAGAAAGACTAATATTGGGTCGCACAGCACGCAATTTGCGAATTGTTTCCAGGTAATCTGCGCGGGTGTGACCGCGCTTCATCATTTTCAAGATATGATCACTGCCGCTTTGTACCGGCAAATGCAGATGATCAACGAGCTGTGGAATTTCAGCAAAGGCTTCAATCAAACTATCAGTAAATTCAACCGGATGTGATGTCGTAAAACGAAGGCGGTCTATCCCGTCTATCGCCGCTACATAATGCAGCAATAATGCAAAATCGGCGATATCGCCGTCCTCCATTTCGCCGCGATAGGCGTTCACATTTTGTCCCAATAAATTGATTTCCCGCACACCTTGTCTAGCCAATATAGCAATTTCAGCAAGTACATCTCTCAGGGGACGACTGATTTCCTCTCCTCGGGTATAAGGCACTACGCAAAAAGAGCAATATTTACTGCAGCCTTCCATCACCGAAACAAAGGCTTTGGGACCTTCTGCCCGGGGCTCAGGCAGAGCATCAAATTTTTCTATTTCAGGAAAGGAGACATCAATAACGGGTTTATGTTTACTACGGACTTGATCCAGTAACTGCGGCAAACGGTGTAGTGTTTGCGGCCCAAAAACCATGTCTACAAACGGCGCTCTTTTTTGAATTGCCGCACCCTCCTGACTGGCTACGCAGCCACCCACACCAATTATCACATCGGGGCGCTTGTCTTTAATCTTGCGCCATTTACCCAAGGCCGAAAAAACTTTTTCCTGCGCCTTTTCGCGTATTGAACAGGTATTAAGCAACAAAACATCAGCCAGTTTTGGATCATCAATCAATTCAAAACCATGCGACGCTTGCAGTACATCACGCATTTTGTCGGAATCGTATTCATTCATCTGACAACCGTTGGTTTGAATATAAAGTTTTTGTGTCATATTTTATAAAGTTAAATCATTTGGAAACGCTTGATTTTTTTGGCTTATAGATATGCAATAACCGCACACATGCTGAACGACTCATAAAAGCTGAGGATAACCACGATCTGGAACATAGTTGTCATTATAACCCAAAGCCAGATTAAACAAGCAAGGCGAATTCAATTCATAATTTCAGATGCAGTTGACAAAAAGTATGCGGGGACGTTGAGTCCTGTAGAATGGGCAGCGCTTTTCTGTCCACTTTATTATCGTTTATTCTGGTGTGGTAAAAATCAGCCCACCCTTGGCTGAACATTGAACAACACATATACTCAACACGGCTACCGTTGCGGATTTTGTTTAGCAGTTTTTCCCACTAAACACACGAAGATTAATATTTTTCTTTGCGTCCTTCGTGTGCTTCATGGATATCCGAATTCCGCAAACGTTGCCGAGCAAGGTACATCTGGTTGACTTAATGTTTTTCCCAACTGGATTAATCCGGATTATTTCAAACTATCGGTGACATGCGGCTCAATCAACTGGTACAGGGTTTGATGCATTTTAGGACTTCCGGTAATCACATTTCCAGACACCAAATAGTTATCTTTAAAAGAAAAGTCAGTAATCACGCCACCTGCCTCTTTAATTAACAGGATACCCGCCGCCATATCCCATTCCAATAGGCCTATTTCCCAGAAACCGTCCAGCCTGCCAGCGGCAACATATGCCAAATCAAGGGCAGCTGCACCCACGCGGCGAATCCCGGCGACACCCGTAGTTATTGCGCGAAACATACCCACATAAGCATCAAGGTGTTGATCGGTTTTAAACGGAAAGCCTGTGCCGATTAGCGCACCTTTTAAACTGGCTTGATTGGTTACCCTGATACGGCGATTATTCAACATGGCTCCACCGCCGCGTTTTGCGGTAAACAGCTCATCGCGTAATGGGTCGTAAACGACTCCTACTTCAAGCCTGCCTTTATATTTTAAGGCAATAGACACTGCATATTGAGGAAATCCGTGCAAAAAATTAGTCGTGCCATCTAGCGGATCTATCACCCAGACAAAATCATTGCCTTTGTGTTTACCACTTTCTTCAGCCAGAATTGCATGTTCAGGATAGGCCGCCCTGATGATATTAATAATTTCCCGCTCGGCCATACGGTCAACTTCGCTGGCATAATCATTTTTACCTTTTTGATCGATGTGCAAGCGGCCAACATTATCAGCTGAACGGAGGATCAAATCGCCCGCACTTCTTGCGGCACGGACAGCGATATTAAGCATGGGTTGCATAGGGAATTTATAATGAGCAGATAAATATAATAGGATACCAAATCTTTTGGTAAACTTGGGTCTTTTTTCAACGAAGGACAACACTATTGCTTTCATATATAAAAATTGTTCTGGTCGAAACGACGCACCCTGGAAATATCGGTGCTGTTGCCCGCGCAATGAAAAACATGAAGATGAGTAATTTGTGGCTAGTCTCGCCAAAAAATTTTCCCTGTGCCGATGCAACTTCCAGGGCGTCAGGCGCTGATGATGTATTAGCAAAAGCTACCGTATGCCCTAATTTGCAAGAAGCTATTGCTGATAGTCAGTTGGTTATTGGGGCAAGCGCACGGTGCAGAACAATAAGCTGGCCGGAAATGACACCCCGGCAATTCGCTGAAAAAGTAGTCATTACCGGACCCAAGCAAAAAGTCGCTATTGTTTTTGGGCGTGAAAATTCAGGCTTAAAAAATCACGAGCTGGATTTATGTCATTTCCTACTCCGAATTCCCTGTAATAGCGAATACAGCTCACTGAATATTGCCGCCGCCGTACAAGTAGTTTGTTATGAGCTATTTGTTGCCGCCGGCATGCAAGAAACTGTTGTAATAGGCGATAAAGGCGAATGTTCGTTAGCAACAGCAATGCAGATGGAATCTTTTTATTCTCATCTATACCAGGCCTTAACTGATATTGGCTTTATGCACCCAGCTAAATCAAAATCGATTATGCGTCGTTTACGACGCATTTATAACCGCATACAACTGGATACTAAGGAGCTCGACATACTCAGGGGTATCTTGAGGATGTCTCAAAATCATCAGAGGAGTGATTGATGTTTAATCGATTAAAAGAAGACATTGCCTGCGTCTTTGAACGTGATCCTGCTGCGCAATCTGTATTTGAAGTTATAACTACCTACCCTGGAGTTCATGCCGTGTTGATTCATCGCATTAGTCACTCCCTCTGGAATGCCAAATTCTTATGGTTGGCCCGGTTTATTGCCTACATCAGCCGCTGGTTGACCGGCATTGAAATTCATCCGGGAGCACAAATAGGCAGACGTTTTTTTATTGATCACGGCATGGGTGTGGTGATCGGCGAAACCGCTATTATAGGCGATGATTGCACCCTGTATCACGGAGTAACGCTGGGCGGAACCACCTGGGACAAGGGCAAGCGTCATCCAACCTTACATAACGGTGTAGTAATAGGCGCCGGAGCAAAAGTTTTAGGTCCTATCGAAATAGGAGCAGGCGCCAGAGTGGGTTCAAATTCAGTGGTATTGAAGCCAATACCTGCTGGCGCAACGGTGGTTGGCATTCCTGGTCATATTATAGGCATTCGTCCCAAAACGGCGAAAATTGAACGTGATAAAATAGCCAGCAAAATGGGTTTTGATGCTTATGGCGCAACAGCCGATATGCCTGATCCTATCGCTTATGCCATTAATCGTATGTTGGATCACATTAACGCGCTGGATAAACAGATAGAAACCATGCAGAAAGCACTCAATGATGCCGGAATTAACTGCTCAGAAACACCACTTTGTACTTTAAATGGTTGTGAAATTGCAGATAGTTTTGTGAAAACTGAAAAAACTTCGTAAGTTTTCGACTCTGATCAAAGATCTTAATAGTTGACTATTTTACTAGGTTAAGTATAGTTATGATAATTACTTATTTTTATGAGGGATTATCTCGTGCGCTTAACTACTAAAGGCCGCTATGCGGTTACTGCAATGCTGGATCTGGCTTATCACAGCCAAAAAAATCCAGTTACTCTAACCGATATTGCGGCTCGTCAAACCATTTCTCTATCCTATCTGGAACAGTTATTTGCTCGCTTGCGTCGCGCAAATATGGTAAAGGGTATTCGTGGTCCGGGCGGCGGCTATACGCTATCTGGCATGGCGCAAAACATCAATGTTGCTGACATTATTGCCGCTGTCGATGAACCGATTCATGTCACCAAATGTGGCGGCGAAGGCAATTGCCAAAAAGATCAGGCGTGTTTAACACACGAGTTATGGATGGGCTTGAGTGAGCAAATCAGAGATTATTTGAAAGGCATCACGCTGGCCCATCTATTAGAAAAACATCATGTCCAGGAAGTAGCCAAAAGACAGGATCAGGAAGCTCAACGAGTCATTGAAATCCATCGTACACCAGAGTTAATGCATAACCTGAATGATCTACTTTGATCATAACGCAACAACACCGATTGATGATCGGGTATTGAATGCGCTATTACCTTTCCTGACAACATTTTACGGCAATCCTTCCAGTTTATACCGTCACGGCAGGATTGTTCGCACTGCTATCGGCGCCGCCCGTGAGCAGGTTGCGGCGTTGGTCGGCGTACAATCCGCACAAGTTATTTTTACCAGTGGCGGTACGGAGGCGAATAACCTGGCATTGGCTACATTAGCCCCACACTCCAGACTTGCTATTTCCGCTATTGAACATCCGTCTATCACTGAACCCGCAAGGCGACTTAAAAGTCAGGGGCATAAACTAGACATTATTAACGTGGATGCCTCCGGTTATATCACACAAAATGCTATAGCCAAGATTAAGGAAAAGAAACCTGCCCTCGTTTCGATTATGCTGGCAAATAATGAAACGGGCGTTATCCAGGATTTAACACCCCATGCCCAACAGTTAAGAGAGAACGGCATTATTGTTCATAGCGATGCTGTACAGGCATTCGGCAAAATCCCTGTTTCATTTAATACACTTGGTGTGCATTTGATGTCGCTGTCCAGTCATAAAATCTATGGTCCTAAAGGTTGCGGTGCATTGGTTTTTGAGAAAGGCGTGGCAATAAAACCTCTCTTTTGGGGTGGTGGACAGGAACAGGGGTTTAGAGCCGGGACTGAAAATGCCGCTGCCATAGTCGGATTTGGCAAAGCGGCGGAACTTGCGCAAGCAGAACTTGCCGAACGCAGCAAGCAGTTTCTGACATTAAGAAAACTGCTGGAGGAGGGTTTAACAACTATTCCAGGCTTAACCATCTTCGCTCAACAGGCAATTCGTCTGCCTAATACCGTGCAGTTTGGAATCCCGGGAATTGATGGTGAAATGCTGCTAATGAAACTTGATCAAAAAGGTTTCGCAGTTTCCAGCGGTTCAGCCTGTTCCAGCGGCGGCAGCATACCCAGTTCAGTATTGCTTGCCATGGGCGTAGAGCCTGAGTTTGCCAAAAGTGCAATCCGTATCAGCCTGGGCCTAGCCAATACTACAACTGAAATTCTTGAATTTATTAATCTGTTAAAAACCTTGGTTTGCCAACTATAAAGAGGTAATTATGTCTGTTTCATTAACTGAAAGCGCAGCTCGTCAAATTAAAAAGCAACTGGAAAAACGCGGCAAAGGCATCGGTTTAAAATTGGGCATAAGAAAATCGGGGTGTTCAGGCTATGCTTACGCACTCGATTACGCTGATATTCTAAACGAAAATGATGCTGTGTTTGAAGATTTTGGCGTGAAAGTCATCGTGCCAAAAAGCGACCTGGAATTTGTTGAAGGTATTGAACTGGATTATCGCAAAGAAGGTATTAATGAGGCCTTCCAGTTTAACAATCCTAATGTAAAAGGCACATGTGGCTGTGGAGAAAGCTTTTCTGTCGATTAAGAACATAGTGCGTTTTTTTTGACTACTGTATTTTTGGCTACTGTTGCCAATTGACAGTATTCTCGCTAATATGCAAACGATAATGTTTACCCAATAGACCCATTGTTATGGCGCTTGCTCAAGAAGACCTGCAACAAATCCAGCAACTTATCGAACAAAGCATGGCTGCACGCCCGGAAGCTGCTAGCACCAATGTGCGTTATGAACTGGATATACGCGAACGTATAGTCCGGGTTGAAGAAGAACTCAAGCACCAGCGCGAGTTGATGCTGCAAGGCTTTGAGAGTAGCAACAGGCGTTTTGAAGAAATGAACAAACGTTTTGAAGAAATTCGTACCGATATGAACAAGCGCTTTGAACAAGTTGATAAGCGTTTTGAGCAAATCGATAAACATTTAACCATTATCACCAATCGCATGGACAGATTCATGTTCTGGTCACTAGGATTAACCATTTCTGCTGTTATCGCTATTGTCAAACTCACTTGAGCCAGGCTGGGGATAACTAGCCTAACTGATTTAGCAATGTGATTGAAAAAACCAAAGCACATATGGATAAACGCACATTTACAAATCGTATTGTAGTTCTTGATACTGAAACCACTGGCTTAAACCCGCTGGAAGACCATAGAATCATTGAAATTGGCTGTGTTGAGCTAGTTAAGCGCCGATTGACTGGCAACCGCTTTCATGCTTATATTAATCCAGACCGGATTATTGATGATGGCGCCATTGCGGTTCACGGTATCACCAATCAGTTTTTAGACAAAAAACCGTATTTTGGTCAGATAGTTGAAGATTTCATAGCGTTTATCCGAGACTCTGAATTAGTGATTCACAATGCACCCTTTGATGTCGGTTTTATCAATCACGAGTTTTCACTGCTGCAAAATAAAGTAGGGACGGTCGCAGATTTATGTGAAGTATTTGATACGCTGGCTTTTGCCAGACAAAAACATCCAGGACAAAGAAACAGTCTGGATGCCCTGTGTAAACGCTATGGCATTGATAATAGCCACCGGGATTTGCATGGCGCATTATTAGATGCAGAAATTCTCGCCGATGTATTTTTATTAATGACCGGCGGGCAATCTTCATTGCTGGACGAAGGCCCGACGGATATAAATGAATCGATTTCCAAAAGGAACATAATTCGTGTTTCTGCGAATCGGCCCCCATTAGCAGTCATTCGCTGTAATAACGAAGAATTAATCGCCCACCAACAACGTTTAGAGGCCATTGAAAAAGCCGGTGGCACGTGTATCTGGAATTCAGAAGCTTAAAAATACGGCATTTGCGATGCGGTACGGAGCTTGCTGCTCTCCGGCCCGCTATTGCTTCAAAAAGCAAGCTGTTCAGTGTACCGAGATAACAAATACAATGTCTACGAAGATCCAGCCCCGATCATTCTATTTAATGTTAACCCTATCTGAATAAATTACTCTTCCACTTTTGGCTTTGCACGTCTGGATGTAGAACCGATCCGTTTTTTGCTTTTATCCATTTTTTTGGTCACGTCATCCGGTTTTGATTTGTAACCACTATCCTGCATTTTTGATATGTTTAGCTGCTGACCGGCAACTCTGATTTTTTTCAGCTCCTCTAGCAACTCTTTCGGCATACCCGCAGGTAATTCAACAGTGCTGTAGTCATCTTCAATTCTTATACGAGCAATATGATCGCCGTCAATGCCCGTTTCATTAGCGATGGCGCCAACAATATTGCCCGGCTTCACACCGTGGTTATGGCCGACTTCAATACGGAATAACTCCATTTCTATAGTGGCCCCGCTACCGAACACACGTTTTGGTTTGCGATCCCGTTGTGGACGATCTTCTCTTTGTGGACGACCTTCTCTTTGGGGTCTATCCTCTCTGCTTTCGTAAGTTTTTTTAGGTAAATTTTGCATTAATAGCGGCGTATCACCTTGTACCAATTTAGCCAGAGCTGCGGCTATTTCTAATGCAGATACATTATGTTCCTGCTGATATTGCTCTATCAGTTGAGTAAAAAAACTCAGTTCCTCTGCTGCCAAAGTATCAGTAATATTTTGCTTAAAGCGGGAAATTCTTTTGTTATTAATAACTTCAGTTGAAGGCAAGCCCATTTCTTCAACTTTATGTTTAGTTGCTCTTTCGATGTTTCCTAACAGTTTTCTTTCCCTGGGTGCAATAAACAATATCGCATCGCCTGTACGTCCTGCGCGTCCGGTTCTGCCTATACGGTGAATGTATGATTCAGTATCGTAAGGAATGTCGTAATTAACGACATGAGTAATACGGTCTACGTCCAATCCGCGTGCAGCAACATCGGTCGCAATCAAGATATCCAGTTTGCCGTTTTTCAGATGCGCAATAGTACGTTCTCTAAGCGTCTGAGACATATCGCCGTTAATAGCCGCAGCTGAATAACCACGTGCTTCCAGTTTCTCTGCAAGCTCAATGGTTGCAGTTTTGGTTCTGACAAAAATAATCATACCATCAAACGTTTCAGCTTCAAGGATGCGGGTTAACGCATCCAGCTTGTGTACGCCACTCACCATCCAAAAGCGCTGCCGTATATTTTCAGCCGATGTGGTCGTTACTTTAATCGTGATTTGCTGAGGCTCATGCAAATATTCTTGAGCAATTTTGCGAATAACCGGAGGCATAGTCGCCGAAAACAAAGCGATTTGTATGTTGTCCGGCGTTTGTTCAAGTATCCATTCCACATCATCAATAAAACCCATGCGCAGCATTTCATCTGCTTCATCAAGCACCAGAACGCTAAGGCCATCCAGATTCAGTGTGCCTTTGCGCATGTGATCCATGACCCGGCCAGGGGTGCCGACAACGACGTGAGCGCCACGCTTTAACTGGCGTAACTGGGTGCTATAGTCCTGTCCGCCGTAAATGGGTAAAACATGAAAACCTTTTAGATGAGCTGCATAACGTTGAAACGCTTCAGCTACCTGAATCGCCAGTTCGCGGGTCGGCGCCAGAACCAGAACCTGCGGGTCTTTTTGCCGAAGATCGATACGCGATAAAATTGGCAGCGCAAATGCCGCTGTTTTACCGGTGCCTGTTTGTGCTTGCCCCAGAACATCCTTGCCTTGCAGCATATGAGGGATAACTTGTGCCTGAATGGGCGAAGGTGTTTCATAACCGACATCATCCAGCGCTTTTAGCAGCAGTTCATTCAGCGCTAAATCACGGAAAGAGGGTAATGTTGAAACATCATTGGACATGGAATTACCTGTTGGAATAGGAGAAGGCGCGTTAAGCGCGGAGAAATGTTTGTTTATAAATCAATTATACCGCATTATGCTAGATTTTTGCTAGTGCAGGTGGGGGTGACTATCACATTTAGCTTTGCGCCTTGTACCTTTTTTATGTATTTGCTTGTTATAATGACGGCAGTTTAATAACCGTATCAATTTTGAGCTAGAGATTTCATGATTCAAGGTAGTATTGTAGCGTTAGTAACACCGATGGATGAAAGCGGTGCTGTGGATAAGGTAGGCTTAAAAAAATTAGTCGAGTTTCACATTGAGCAAGGCACCGATGCCCTCGTTGCGGTAGGCACAACAGGTGAGTCAGCTACACTAAATGAAGAAGAGCACTGTGATATTATTAAATGTATTGTAGACTTTGTTAACGGCAGAATTCCTGTTATTGCCGGAACCGGGTCAAACTCAACTACTGAAGCGATCAACCTGACTCACAGAGCCAAACAAACCGGCGCAGATGCCTGTTTGATCGTAACACCCTATTATAATAAGCCGACTCAGGAAGGCTTATATCTGCATCACAAAGCCATTGCTGAAGCAGTTGATATTCCGCAGATTTTATACAATGTGCCGGGACGCACCGCCTGCGATATGTTGCCTGAAACCGTTGCACGATTGTCCCAAATTGCCAACATTGTTGGCATTAAAGAAGCGACAGGGGACCTATCCAGAGTAAAAAAAATACGCGATCTCACTGGCGACGATTTTGCCATTTATACAGGGGATGATGCCACTAGCCGCGAGTTTTGCCTGTTAGGTGGTAATGGCTCGATTACCGTAACAGGTAACGTTGCCCCGCGCCTGGTACATGAAATGATTATGGCAGCAATGGCAGGCGATAAAGAACCCGCAATAGCCATTGACACAAAATTGGCAGCCCTTCATAAAAACCTGTTTATTCAGTCGAACCCTATCCCTGTTAAATGGGCGGTTGCTGAAATGGGCTTGATGGGTAAAGGTATTCGTTTACCATTAACTTGGTTAACTGAGGATTGTTTTAATGCTGTACGCGACGCAATGCGTCAGGCTGAAGTCATTCGATGAAAGTAAAAGTTGGCTCTCTCCTCTTCAGTGCAAGCGTCCTGATAAATTTATCAGCCTGCAGTTATGTTAAAAGTTTTTTCCCCGATAAGGAGAAAGATTATCAATACACCACTGAAATTCCGCCCCTGATTTTGCCAGATGATCTGAAGCAAAACCAAATCCCAAACGTGACCCCATCACCAACACTTAACCCGCCTATTAACGCCGATACTGATGCCGCTTCCTCAACAAAGGCATCAACAGTAGCCGGTAGTACAGCAGCATCCGCGGCCCCGGCTATAAACGAACCGGCATTGACACCACCCGCACCTGTTGAGAATACAGCGCCTGCTCCCACGCCTGAAAGCGAATCGATAATACCAGACACAGCAATTACGGTTGAACGCGTTAAATTTGATGCTGGCGAGAACCGGTTACGTATTAATGTACCGTTTATCAGAGCTTGGCGCATAGTAAATAAAGCATTGAGCCGAAAATCTATTGAAGTAACCGAACGCAATCAGGAGGAGGGAGTTTATACCGTCCACTATGATCCTGATGAACAAAAAATAGAGGATGGGTCATACTGGGATGAGATTGTGTTTATGTTCAGCGGAATCCAAACTAATGACAAAGAATATCGACTCAAGCTGGAAAAAAATAATCAACAGACGGATATTGTTGTCGTGGATGAAGATCAGCAATTACTATCCAATGCCGCGAGCTTCAAATTACTTACCCTCTTGCAAGAAACAATTAAAGCGGATTTGGCAACTAAATAACTGGAATCGGTTCCGTAAACATAAGGCTGGGCTAGCGCAGCGTAACCCGGCAATTGTATTGACTCGTATTAGGTTACGCTGCGCTAACCTGAACCCACATTTACTGTTTTACCAACATGTTAAAAATCCCTGGAACCCTAGCACTATCTGACTTTCGTGTAAAAAAACTACTGGCTGAATTACAAGCTGTAGAGCCAATTATCACAGCTGTTTCAGCACGGTTTGTCCACTTTGTGGATATTGAAAATGACTTGAACGATAATCAGACCACCCTCTTAAATCAGTTGCTATCTTATGGTTCTATGCAATCGGCAGAGGTTCAACATTTTGAATCCCTACTGGTCGTGCCAAGACCAGGCACCATTTCACCCTGGTCCAGTAAAGCGACAGAGATTGCACAACGGTGCGGCTTATCAGCTATCAAGCGCATTGAACGGGGTATTGAATACCAGTTAATAGCCAACAACCCGTTATCAATATCGGCTAAAACACAGTTATCGACTTTACTGCATGACCGAATGACCCAAACGGTTCTATTCGACAATGTAGAGCCGGATTTATTTGCTCAACACCAACCCAAGCCATTACTCAGCATCATGGTCATCGAGCAAGGCCGTGATGCACTGGTTCAGGCGAATTCACAACTGGGCATGGCATTGTCGGATGATGAAATTGATTACTTGACCGCCAGCTTTCAAAATCTCGGCAGAAATCCGACGGATGTTGAGCTGATGATGTTTGCTCAAGCTAATTCCGAACATTGCCGGCACAAGATTTTCAATGCCGACTGGGCGATTGATGGCGTAGAGCAAGCCGAATCATTATTCGGCATGATACGGAACACCGCCGATAAAAGCCCGGAAGGGATTTTATCAGCCTACCATGATAATGCTTCTGTAGCAGTTGGCTCTAAAGCGCAGGTTTTTATTCGCAATGCGCAAACCTTCGAATATGGCTATGTCGAAGAAGACGCGCATTTGCTGATGAAAGTCGAAACTCATAATCATCCTACCGCCATTTCACCTTTCCCCGGGGCAGCTACCGGCTCCGGCGGTGAAATCCGCGATGAAGGCGCGACCGGGCGCGGTTCTGCAACTAAGGCAGGGTTAACCGGATTTTCAGTATCGCATTTGCAAATCCCGGGATTTCTTCAACCTTGGGAAAAGAATATCGGCAAGCCAGAACGTATCGCATCAGCTTTAGATATTATGCTCGAAGGCCCTCTCGGCGGTGCTGCATTTAATAATGAATTTGGCCGGCCCAATTTGGCGGGATATTTCCGCAGCTTTGAACAACCCGTCATCGGAACTAAAAATGAATTCAGGGGCTATCATAAACCGATTATGATCGCAGGCGGCATGGGTAATATCCGCCCGATGCTGATCGAAAAACACTCTAGTCCACCCGGTGCGTTAATTATTATTTTAGGCGGCCCGGCCATGTTAATCGGTTTGGGGGGTGGTGCAGCTTCATCGCAGGCTTCCGGCGCAGGTTGCGAAAATCTGGATTTTGCCTCGGTGCAACGAGAAAACCCCGAAATGGAACGCCGCTGTCAGGAAGTCATTAACCATTGTAATTCTCTGGGCAACGATACACCGATTATCTCGATACATGATATTGGCGCCGGCGGCTTGTCCAATGCCGTACCTGAAATTATCCATGACTGCGAACGCGGCGGACGCTTTGAATTACGGAATGTACACAATGCCGACAAAGGCATGTCACCGATGCAAATCTGGTGTAATGAAGCGCAAGAACGTTATGTAATAGCCATCAAGCCGGAATCATTGGCACTGTTTACCTCTTTTTGCGAGCGGGAACATTGTCTCTTTGCCGTTATAGGTGAAGCCACAGAGCAAGAACATCTATTGCTCAATGACTCCCTACTGGGCGACAAGCCGGTTGATATCCCGATGTCAATATTGTTTGGCAAACCGCCCAAAATGCACCGGAATGTCAAGCGCGTTAAGCCCAAAACACGCGCATTGGATATTAGCCGAATTAAGATAAAAGAAGCCGTAAAACGTGTATTGTCTTTTCCTGCGGTCGCCGATAAAAGTTTTCTCATTCATATCGGCGACCGTTCAGTAACGGGACTGGTCGCACGCGATCAAATGGTCGGCCCCTGGCAAGTCCCCGTGGCTGATGTTGCGGTAACCGCATCTGGTTTTCATGCACTGACAGGCGAGGCTATGGCGATGGGTGAACGGTCGCCGATTGCTGTTATTGACGCCCCTGCATCGGGTCGTATGGCGGTAGGCGAAGCAATAACCAATCTCGCAGCAGCCCGAATAGAATCACTGAATAAAATCAAAATTTCCGCAAACTGGATGGCGGCGGCTGGTTTCGAGGGAGAAGATGCTGCGTTGTATGATACCGTTAAAGCAGTCGGCATGGAGTTATGCCCGGAACTGGGCATTGCCATACCTGTAGGAAAAGATTCGTTGTCGATGAAAACCGTATGGAAAGATGGTGCGGGTGAAAAAATCATGACGTCGCCGCTGTCGTTGATTATTACCGCGTTTGCGTCGGTGGTCGATGTCAGCAAAACCCTGACCCCTCAGTTAAAATGGCTGGATGATGAAATAAGCTTATTAGTCATGGTTGACTTAGGACTAGCTCGCTTGGGCGGTTCGGTATTGGCACAGGTTTATAATCAGATGGGGGACGGTGATGACTGCCCTGATTTAGACGACCCCGATTTATTAAAAGCATTCTTTAATTCAATTCAAACGCTTAACAGTCAAGGTAAGTTGCTTAGCTATCATGACCGTTCTGACGGCGGCTTATTAGCCACCATTTCTGAAATGATGTTTGCCAGCAGATTGGGGGTCAAGTTATCACTCGATTACTTGGGCGATGATGCCTTGTCTGCCTTGTTTAATGAAGAACTGGGCGCCGTATTGCAAGTTCGTGCCAGCGATATTGACCATGTTATTAACTTGTTAAATAAATCGGGATTAAGAGACGGTACTTTCATCATCGGCAAGGTACTGAAAGAACAGCAATTAACCATCAGCTTTGAGGACGACTTGGTTTATTCCGCCAGCCGTGCCGAATTGCAAACCATCTGGTCCGAAGTCAGCTACAGAATGCAGGCCTTGCGCGATAACCCCGATTGCGCCAAACAACAGTTTGAACGTATCATCGACGATAATGATCCGGGCTTAACAGCCGCGTTAACTTTTGATGTTAATGATAATGTAACTGCGCCATTGTTAAACGCGTCCAGGCCAAAAGTCGCTGTCTTGCGCGAGCAGGGCGTGAACGGTCATGTAGAAATGGCGGCGGCGTTTGATCGCGCCGGCTTTACCAGTGTCGATGTACATATGACCGACATTATTCATGGGCGGGTGAGTTTGCGTGATTTTACCGGACTGGTTGCCTGCGGCGGTTTTTCTTATGGCGATGTACTGGGTGCGGGTGGCGGCTGGGCTAAATCTATTCTTTTTAAC
>JBAQEN010000071.1:0-3240 GCA_049286765.1 Methylococcaceae bacterium | reverse complement strand
ATTTAAGACGGGTAAGGAGTAGAGATAGGATTTAACGTATCTCAAAGAAAACGCAAAAATCAAGAGGGGCTAACCGGGATCCGATAGCCTCGTCCGCGTAAGGTTTCAATAGGTTTGCGGGTGCCGTCAGGGTCAAGTTTTTTTCTCAAACGGCCGATAAAAACCTCGATAACATTACTGTCACGATCAAAGTCTTCATCGTAAATATGCGCCGTCAACACGGATTTTGAAATCAATTCACCTTTACGAAACATCAGATATTCCAGTACCTTGTATTCGTAAGCGGTTAATTCCAGCTTTTCACCTGAAACGGTAACTTCCTGCGCCACGGTATCCAGTTCAATATTGTCATGCGTTAATATTGGATGCGCTTGCCCCGCCGATCGTCTGATTAAGGCGTTTAGGCGAGCAAGCAATTCTTCATAATGGAAAGGTTTTCCCAGATAGTCATCAGCTCCTGCTTCCAGCCCTTCCACTTTTTCTTGCCATCGGCTCCGGGCTGTTAAGATTAAAATAGGTATACTCACTTTGTCCTTACGTAAGCGTTTAATGAGCTCGATGCCAGAAAAGTCGGGAAGACCAATATCAATAACAGCTGCATCAACCGGATATTCTTTTCCCATGAAATAGCCATCACTTCCGTTATTAGCGATGTCAACGGCAAAACCCTTGCCAGCTAAATACTGACGTATTTGTTCACAAAGTGTGATTTCATCTTCAACGACAAGAATACGCATAGTTGCTCCGATAGTCTTAGTGCTTAATTAATTCGCCTGTTTCAGCATCGATTTTATAGTGCCGGATATGCCCATCCGGGGTTAAAACTTTAATCACATGAACTTCTCTGTTATCAATCAGTTCGGTTTCAGCGCCGAGCACCCTGTTGTGATTATTGTCTATAATCAGTTTTGTAGCCTGATCAAGGGTGATACCCATTTGGTTGGGCAGACTTTCATCTGTTGCAAAGCAGTTGTTGGAAAATAACAATATAAGCAGGGCCCCGATTAAACGTTTCTCTACTTTAGTCAAGCTTATCATAGGCAAAGGAAGAATTAAGTTCATGTTTTTATTGTTCTTGAAAGTATTGGCGCTGAACTTTCCAAAAATTTGTTAAGTGTAACGGATTTAACCTAGGCCTGATTTGACTATCGTTAAGTTAGTTTCCAGTTACCGCTGCTTGAGGTGATAAATCTTAACTTGACGTAGTTAATCTTGATAAATATACGCTCTGGTTATAATGGACGGGCTGTCCCTGTCTTAGCTATCAAGGTGTCAGGATCGTGTTTTGTGCGGGTTTGCTGTTGTCGGTTTCCGGATAGTCCAGAGTGTAGTGTAAGCCTCTGCTTTCTTTACGTTGTTGGGCGCAGCGTATGATTAACTCGGCGATAATAACCAGATTGCGTAATTCCAGCAGGTCGCTGGTAACACGAAAATGACTATAGTATTCAGTTATTTCATTTTTGAGCAATTCCACACGACTCATTGCCCGGCTTAGACGCTTGTCAGTCCTCACAATACCAACATAGTCCCACATAAAATGCCGTAGTTCGTTCCAATTATGAGAGACAACGACTTCTTCATCTGAATCGATGACTTTTGACTCATCCCAGTCCGGGATTTTGGGGGTAGGGGGGATAAGGTCAAGTTTTTGCAAAATATCTTCGCTGGCCCGATCTGCGAACACCAGACATTCCAATAAAGAGTTGCTGGCCATGCGATTAGCGCCGTGCAGACCGGTGCTGGCTACTTCCCCTATGGCATAAAGATTGGCAATGTCAGTACGTGCATGACTATCTGTTAAAACACCACCACAAGTATAATGAGCTGCCGGGACCACAGGTATAGGTTGTTTAGTAATATCAATACCAAATTTGAGACACTTTCGATAAATCGTAGGAAAGTGTTCGCGGATGAATGACTCTGATTTATGGCTAATGTCAAGATAAACGCAGTCTATGCCGCGTTTTTTTATTTCATGGTCGATGGCTCTGGCAACAATATCCCTGGGCGCCAATTCCGCTCTCAGGTCAAAATGCTGCATAAAAGCTGATCCATCCGGCAGAATTAATTTGCCGCCTTCGCCTCTTACCGCTTCACTGATAAGAAAAGACTGGGCGTGAGGATGGTACAAACAGGTTGGGTGGAACTGCATGAATTCCATATTGCTAATGCGGCAGCCTGCACGCCATGCCAGGGCGATCCCATCGCCCGTTGCACTTTGTGGATTGGTGCTGTACAGATAAACCTTGCTGGCGCCGCCAGTGGCCAGAACGACGACACGTGCGGCTAAAGTCTTAACTTGTTGTTTTTTCGTGTCTAAAACATAGACTCCTACAACCCGTTTTGTGGCATGATCAGGGACGGTGATTAACTCGACAACATTATGATGTTCGAATAATTCGATGTTGGGATGTGCCTGAGCTCGTTCAATCAGGGATAGTGATACCGCTTTGCCTGTAGCATCCGCTGTATGTACAACTCGACGGTGAGAATGCCCGCCTTCGCGGTTTAAATGTAACTTTATTTCGCCGGATTCAGTTTGCTCTTCAGTAAAAACAACTCCTTGTTCGCGCAGCCAATCTATGGAGCTTTTACCATGGGTAACTGTTAGTCTAACGATGTCGGGGTTACAGAGTCCCGCACCGGCATCGAGGGTGTCTTCAATATGCGATTCGATGGAATCATCAGCATCAAAAACGGCGGATATACCTCCTTGAGCATAGTAGGTGCTGCCTGCGGTTAACGCGAATTTTGATAAAACAGCAATACGTATTGAGTGATCAGCGAGTTTAAGCGCTAAACTTAGCCCAGCGCCGCCACTGCCAACGATAAGTACATCATAATTTCTTGAATAAGGCATAAAGCTGGTTATATACCTATAGCGCGTAAAGAATAAAAAGTTTCATTAAATTGAGCTATGTTTGTGGCTTAGTTATCAATGTTTAGGGATAATAACTCTTTTTATACTGATAACACAATTTTTGTATCATATAGAACTTTATGCGATTTTGCCTGTCCATCTAAACATTAAAGAGCGGTAGTGAGCAGTCATAACAGGAACAGCGAACAACTAGATGAAACCCTTGTGTTGCGTGTGCAACGGGGCGATAAATCTGCATTCGATCTTTTGGTGATTAAATATCAGCACAAGATTGTCCAGCTGGTTAATCGCTATGTTAAAGATCCCAGTGAGGCACAGGATGTAGCGCAAGAGGCTTTTATTAAAGCCTACCGGGCGCT
>JBAQEN010000070.1:0-5062 GCA_049286765.1 Methylococcaceae bacterium | reverse complement strand
CCTCGCCTTTTAATGCGTTAGCCTCGCTGATAGGTAGTGAAAAAGACTTGAGTACGATTGAGTTTGCGGCTGGCAATTCATACCTGGGAAAACAGCAACGCGAAAAACTTTACAGTTTGTCCAAGGCGCTAAAAGCACGCCCGGTTTTAATTATAGACATCAAAGGCGCTGCATTCGAGGCACAGGATTGGCCGGTTATTAGAGAAGATGCCTTATATGAACAACTAAAAAAACGCAGAGCCGCTGAAATCAATAAGGATGCAGAAACAAAAATACGCGAGGAATATGTCGAACTGACTGACGATGACTACAAACGTTTATTAGCGGATTTGTTTATTGAGAAGTTTCCTCTGTTGGCGGAAAGATCATTCTTGGGTACGCCGCAATTGATGAATCCGGAAGCAGGCGATTTTTATGAAATAGCCAAACAGAAGCTCTTTACGATTATAAAACCGGAACAGGAGCGTCTTAAAGAGCTTGCCTCCGCTCGTGCGCAAACAATTGCAAAATATTTGGTCCAGAACGGCGGCGTACCACGCGAAAGGATATTTATTCTCGATACAGTGATTGATCCTAAAAGGGACAATAATGAGATTGTCAGTACATTGTCATTGAATGCAAAATGATAAAAAATCCCCCGATACTCTTGTGATTCAGGCATCAATGTTTTTAAACATGCTCGCCGGCAATATCGCCGATAATAAAATCGGTTATTTGCTGCTCATCATTAAAATTTCCATAAGCCAGTATTAATTTTACATAGGCGGCTTCAATCGACATATTCCAGATCATTTCGGCTCCTTGCTCTATCAATGTTCTGGTGCTTTGATATACATTAGTTGATTTAATTGCTGGCGCCAGATAAACCTTAATGCTTTGCTTGCCGCAGGATTTTATGAATTCAGAGAGCGAATAGTTATTGCCCCATTGCGTCGATGCGCATGCTGTACCCGAGTGATATAAGTCATGCAACACCGCATCGATATTTTCCAGATTAAAATGAGTGTAAACTAGTCCGGGATAGGGTTTTATCATTAGAATCCGTTCAGAAAAATTGGCTTTTAGTCGGGGAATGTTCGTCTGTACTTCATCATCCAGGCCTTCTATCCGAGAGAGAGAGGGGTTTTTTGCCGGTGGATTTATTAGCGTAAACCGAGCATTTTCAAACAGCATGTAACTGTTACCCTGAACGCTGAAAAAATCACCGCTCAACTGTAAAGAACAGGTGAGGCGGGACCCCCTATGCACTTGTGTGGCTTTCTGTTGATTGCGGTAGGGTACAAACACACCCGCCTGTTTTTTTTGCAGGATAAATTCAACGGCACAGATAAAGTTTTCAAGCCCGTTTGCCCTGGAATCATCCAGTGGATAATCGCTGGAAACCAGCAGCATGGGGATTTTAATCGCATTAAAATAAAAACTTAATGCGGCGGCTGTATAAGCTAGCGTATCAGTGCCGTGAGTAATGATGATGCCGTCAAACTGATTGGGTTGCGCTGCTTCTATCGCGGAGATCAGTGTTTGCCAGGCAGGGGGCGCAAGGTTCTCACTCAGGATTTCCAGTGGCTGGATAGTGCTAAACCGGATATGCTGATTATTTTTGTAACGCTGCCGAAACTGCTGAATCAATTTGAATTGTGTTGCGCCGGAGGTATTGATTGTTCCTTCATTGGCAGCAGATCCAATAGTCCCGCCAGTAAATACAAGTAAAATATTCTTCATAGTAAGATGTGCAGGTTCATTTAATTAGTAGTCAAAGAAAATCAAAAGAACCAGTTTATTAAATCCAGTTTATTAAAACCAGTTTTGAAAATGAAAATATCACTTATCGTCGCGATGGCCAGTAATCGGGTTATTGGTAACAGTAATGTTATGCCTTGGCATTTATCGGCGGGTCTGAAAAAAGTTAAACAAATTACGATGGGCTCACCCATTGGAATGGGCAGAAAATCATTTGAATCCATAGGCAGAGCTTTGCCTGGCCGTACCAATATCATTCTCAGCCGGAATCCTGAGTATCAGCAAGATGGATGTCTGGTTGTTAATGATATTGAAACAGCATTAAAAAAGGGTTGCGAAAATGCCGGTGAAATTTTTGTTATTGGCGGTGCCGATCTTTATGAAGCGATATTGCCAATTGCCGATGCTCTATATCTCACGATCATAAATAGGGAGTTCGAGGGAGATACTTTTTTTCCTGAGATTGATATGAATGAGTGGTCTGAAGTGGAGCGAGAGACCATTCATGATGATCCTGATGCTGCATTCAGCTATAGTTTTTTAAAATTTGAAAAGGCAAGCAGCAAAAACTATCAAAAATAGGATGAAAACAGTTAAAATGCTGGGATTTATCGATTATTCTGCAATAAAGCAATATCATGCATACTAAATATAACACTGATGACCTGCGAATTTGTGCCACCAAAGAAGTCATCCCTCCTGCTCAGGTTCACGATGAAATGCCGATTAGCGAAGCGGCAGCATATACCACTGCCAAGGCCAGAGCAGAGATTCATAAGATATTAACCGGACAGGATGACAGGTTATTGGTTGTGGTGGGGCCTTGTTCTATCCATGATACTGTAGCGGCTAAAGAATATGCAGGGCTTTTGAAGACCGTTAAAGATCAATTAAAAGAGGACTTGGTCATTGTAATGCGGGTTTATTTTGAGAAGCCGCGTACAACAGTGGGCTGGAAAGGCCTAATTAACGACCCTGATATTGATTCCAGTTTTAATATCAACAAAGGTTTGCGAATTGCCAGACAATTATTACTGGATGTCAATAATATCGGCGTACCTGCAGCCACCGAATATCTGGATTTAATCACTCCCCAATATATTTCCGACTTGATCGCCTGGGGCGCCATTGGCGCCAGAACTACCGAAAGTCAGGGGCATCGTGAATTAGCTTCAGGCGTATCCTGCCCTATCGGCTTTAAAAATTCAACTGACGGCACGATAAAAATTGCCATCGATGCGATAGGCGCTGCGATGAGTCCGCATCATTTTTTATCGCTGACTAAAGCGGGACATTCAGCGATCTTCTCAACCACGGGTAATGAAGATGTGCATATCATTTTAAGAGGAGGCAATGGCCAGCCCAATTACGATGCTGTCAGTGTTGAGCAAGTTGCAGAAGGCCTGATAAAGGCAAATTTAAGGCCCAATATCATGATTGATTTCAGTCATGCCAACAGTTTAAAACAATGCCAGCGGCAACTGATTGTCGGCGAAGATGTATGCGGACAAATAGCAAATGGCGACCACAGAATTATGGGCGTCATGATCGAAAGTCACCTTAAAGCCGGTAGTCAAAAAGTCATTCCAGGGCAGCCACTCGTTTATGGACAAAGTATTACCGATGGTTGTTTATCCTGGGATGATACTGCGCCATTGCTAAGAGACCTCGCCAGCGCCGTACGAAAACGTAGAACAGTAGACACCGATTGGAGCTTGGACACATGATGATTTATATTAATGGTGAACCCCGTGAGATGGGCGATAACAGACGGGTCGCTGATGTGATTGCCGATATGGGATTAACAGGAAAAAAAATCGCCGTTGAGTTAAATAAAGAAATCTTGCCATTTAATCAATACCAAGCTCAGGCGTTACAAGCTGAAGATCGCCTGGAAATCGTTCATGCCATCGGTGGCGGCCAGGACGATTCATTTATGCTCGCGGGCGTCACTTATCATTCAAGACTGCTGGTTGGCACAGGCAAATATAAAGACCTGGAAGAAACCCGTTTAGCTATTGAAGCCAGCGGCGCCCAAATTGTTACAGTAGCTATTCGGCGCACCAATATTGGACAAAATCCGGGAGAGCCCAACTTACTGGATGTAATATCACCCGACAAATACACGATTCTACCTAATACCGCCGGCTGTTATACCGCAGAAGATGCTGTGAGAACCTGTCGATTAGGCAGGGAATTGCTCGGTGGGCATAAGCTGGTTAAACTCGAAGTCCTTGCCGACCAGAAAACCTTGTTTCCTGATGTAGCGGAGACCTATATAGCCGCTGAGTTACTGGTTAAAGAAGGTTTCGATGTCATGGTTTATACAAATGATGACCCGGTAGCAGCCAAAAGACTGGAAGAAATTGGTTGTGTGGCCGTTATGCCTTTGGCTGCTCCTATCGGTTCGGGCTTGGGTATACGCAATCCCTATAACATCCTGACTATTGTTGAAAATGCCAATGTACCTATTTTAGTAGATGCGGGTGTAGGCACGGCATCGGATGCCGCTATCGCTATGGAACTAGGCTGCGCCGGCGTCTTGATGAACACTGCAATTGCCGAAGCCAAAAACCCGATCCTGATGGCTTCTGCGATGCGCAAAGGTATTGAAGCCGGTCGGGAAGCCTTTTTGGCTGGACGTATGCCCAGAAAACGCTTTGCTTCTGCATCATCGCCTATTGATGGTTTGATCTTTTAAATACTGGTGTTTACGTCCACTAGGAAGGTACAATCCACGAAAATTTTCTAAAGGAGCCAGGCTGTAGATCATTACCCAATGGCTGAATCCCCGTATCGATGCAACATAATGATTTATTTTGTGCCATTAGTACTTTTCGTGGACAGTGCGTACCCCAATTATTAATTATGACCTCTCCTGAACCAATCTTCCCGCAAAGAATTCGCAGTTTTATTCGTCGACAAGGCCGTGTCACGCCCGGTCAACAACTGGCTTTGGATAATTACTGGGCCAGGTATTGCCTGGACCCTGAAATAGACTATGATTTTGTACAGGTTTTTGGACGTATAGCGCCGTTAGTCATTGAAATAGGTTTCGGCAATGGCGAGAGTCTGGCGAAAATGGCAGCCGCCAATCCTGATATCGATTATATTGGTATTGAAGTACATAAACCGGGCGTTGGACATTTGATGCTGCTGCTGGATCAGCAAGGCCTCAACAATGTAAGAATTTATTGTCACGATGCCATCGAAATTATGGAACAAAAAATTGCCGATAATAGTTTGGCGGGTGTGCATCTGTTCTTTCCCGATCCCTGGCCAAAAAAGAAACATCACAAGAGACGTATAGTGCGACCTGGTT
>JBAQEN010000069.1:0-1918 GCA_049286765.1 Methylococcaceae bacterium | reverse complement strand
CTTCGTCACTGATACGGAAGGTATGCAAACCGGGTACCTGGGCCTGACCACGCATTTTGACCACTTGTAATTTGCGCACCGTTGAATTGCGCTGCAAATTCTGTGTAAGCCACAGGATGCCATCCGCCACTGTAAAGACGGGGCTAGACTCTGTTTCTGGCGTCAAATATTCACCGATTAAAAATGTGGTTGCCTGCCAGCTCGTCATTTGCATGCCGAGTTGTTGAACGAAATGCTGCAACTCGGACGCCCCCTGCTTCATATGCTTCGCTGACTGCACGACTGATCGAAACGAATCAACAAATACAAGACTGGGAGCATAGTCTTTCACTTCTTCGGCTATGCGTGACAATACGCAGTCAAAATCACCCTCCATGAGGTCTGCAGACAGGTTGACGTAGCGGATCGATTCATTGACCTTATTGATATCAAAAAACGGAAATTGCTGTTGATAACGGAGCATCTTCAAAGCGGGTTCCCCGAGCACCGTGAAGAACAGCGCACGATTATTCGGGTTTGCCAGCGAAAACATGATCTGGTGGGCGAGCGTCGTTTTTCCGCTTCCCGGCGAGCCCGCAATCAGATTAAATGAGAATTCCGGCAGTCCTCCGCCCAACAGGTTGTCCAGACCGGGTACGCCAGTTGCCAAACGATGTATAGTTATCTTTTTAGTCATTGTTGAGCTCCATGCCAGGCCTATCGCCCCAGGCTGAACGTAAAATACTGGATGTTAATTCTTCGCCTATTAACGAAGTCAGGATATCGGTGAAAGTGATCAGTAGCCGGCTGTTCGCTTCACCGGCTTGTGCAGGCGTTTGTCCTTCAAGGTTCTGTCTTAGCGCCGCGAACCGGTGCTCAGTCTGCTGTGGCAGCAAGCCTGCCGAGAACCATGGAAATGCTGACTGGGTGAGAAATAGGCTTCTCGCATAAAGCGAATTGAAACCGCCTTCACCGATAATAGAAATTATTTGCTCCGCCATCTGCTCCCATAAAATAATCGAGGCATCCGCAACTTTTTCTGACTCCTGCGCCATGAGACTTTTGATTAGTTTGTGCCGGTCAAAGGCAGTGGTTTCCATAAAAAATCCAAAATAGGTCGATAACACGACATTGATGGAATAAAGCCGCTGTTTCAATCTGACATCATTATATGTCATTTTTAGCCACTTAGAAAATTTGCTAGGCGCGCCTACTCTATATTCGTAGCTGAAATCGTGTGATTATATCGATAAGTAATAAAAGGAGGCTGTCTTGGCGTGATTTATAAGCCCCAGAAGATCATGTTGGAATCGTAGTTGAATCCTTTCAATGATGACAGCATAATATTATGCTACACCAAAATGAATAGGAAGTTTGTTCGGTAACGCACATAATGAGGCGATACAAGGCAAATAATCAGTTCGTAGGGCAAAATAGCGATAGCGGATTGCGCCTTACTGCATTAAACATTAACCTAAATCCCGTTCGTCCTCCTGAGCATGGCCGAAGGACCCATGCAAACAGTAAGCCTTGCTGTTATCCCGCATTGAGAGGGAATCTAATTTTCTTCTGTAGCTTCTGCGCCTAACAGCCTTATTCAGCGTTATGTAGTTTCATGAAGTCAGTCTTCCCTGGGTTTCTCGTTATTAACTGATGATACGCAGCCGTTCCCTAAAACGGGTATCATTGTGGGATGGAAAAAATAAAACTAGAGTTATACACGGACTACCTGATATGCAATAGCGGGTTTGCGACGGCGACCGGATTGTCGGCAATCATAGAAGGGGATATAAGCCATGACCAGATGACGCATTTTCTGTCATCGAAAGCATTTACCTCCAAAGACCTTTGGGGTCAAGTCAAAGCGACAATACGGCAAATAGAACAGGAAAACGGTTGCCTGATCTTTGACGACACCATCCAGGAGAAGGCCTGGACG
>JBAQEN010000068.1:0-1864 GCA_049286765.1 Methylococcaceae bacterium | reverse complement strand
GTCCTGCCCGGAATCCTGCGGGCGCTCTTCGCGCGACCAAATCCGCTCCCGGCGGATTTGTCCCAGAGGGAGAGGGAAGTTTTAGAGGTACCCTTAATTCGTATTACACGATTTAAAGTTTCAGGTTTTATCCATGTTTCAGCCGTTTGCCAGTTCCGTTGGCATGGGCTTTTTGTCTGGAGTGTCAGTTCGGTTAAACAGGTGTTCCAATGAGCAGGGGGCTGTTTATTTGATGGTATGTTTCTTTGAATTATTTTACCATGCCGCGCAGCTATAAATCTGCTAGTGTCTAATGTCCTTAGTTGTCCCAGCGTGACTAATTGTATATTCCAGCCTGGCAGTGTGGCAACCCTTTTCTGCCCGCCTACTTGACTTTTAAGGACGATGGTCACCTATACAGCCCTTTTTCGGTAAATGCGTCCGGCAACTTTATCTTGTCCCCTTTCATGGATGATCTTTTTCAATTTTGATCTTGCCGGTTAAAAATATTAACTGTCAATCCAGCCACTTGTTGCAAACGTTCATCATTCGTCCAGAACTCGATGCAATCGTGCTACATAGCTGTCGCCAAATGGAGTGCGTCCGGGGTTTTTATTTTATGGCGTGCACGCAATATAAGCGCGCGGTCAAATTCGGCATCGCCGATTGTCAGTCATTGTTGATCGGCCAAAAATATTTCGTAATCACCAATTAATGCAGTGTTGCCATCGATAGTCGGTTTAACTAAGGCTTCCAGCCGAACCAGCGGCGATACGCATAAGATAACATTGGTATTGCCCATCATGTGTTTGCGAATTTGTTCGCTAAAAATTGGAACATCCTCAAGCAAATAAAAGACACGGCAGGTATCGAGATAAACTCTCCGAATCATTTACTGGTGTCCCAGTCATCACGTAGGGCTGTAATGCGCTGCATTACCTCGCTTGAATTAGCGGCAGGTCGAAGAGCAAAGCGCGGTGATGAGAGTAGCGTCAGTGCCCGCGTTACACTGCCACGCCCTTCGTTATTCTGCAAAGGTATTGTTTCGATGGTGGTATCCAATAGTGTTAACAATGCTCTGCCAACTGGTTTGAAAGGCAGCGACTCCATTGGGTGAATATGACCTGTGGCGTCGATTTCTACTTGTATGGTTTGCAGCATTATAACGGCACCTTGCTTTGGTTAAATTCTTTATTGAATATAAAAAAGGGGTCAGACTCATGTATTATATATTCATGTAAGGTATGAAAAAAGACAGGCTCAAGAAGCAAGCCTCCCCCAATGTTTCTGCTGCCATTTCTCGTCCTGTCATCGTTCATTTCAGTTGTAGTGATTCACAATGCAGCCCTTCTATGACGTGACGGCGAAGGATTTATCATTCGTCAACAAGGTAGCCTGCAAGATCATGGCGCTGGCGGCAATGACAGCATCGGGAAGTTTCAGCCGATTCTTGCGACGCAACCAAATTGCTTGATCGCGAACGTTGTCTGTTATCTGAACTCTGTCAAGGACAAGCAACAAGTCATGTATTCTCTTTTCGTCTTCAACAGACAAGCCCGGAAATGAGAGTAGCTCAATTTCCGTAATGATAGAAATGCTGTGCTTGCCGTCGGGCAGAGGCATTGCAAGACGACCATTAACCAGATAGATTACGGCATTGGTGTCCAGCAAATAACGGGTAATCAATTCCACTCCGCACGCACTTCGCGCTGGAATTCAACCCCGTCTACCTGCTTAAAAGTGGGGATAGCTCCCGAGGCTGTGAAAGTATTATTTCATCATCCGCATGGTATAATGTATTTCATTGATAAATATAATGAATTGCATAAAAACATGACATCACGCCGCTACAAATCTGTTTCGAACAGGCAGCAGATCAGCTTAC
>JBAQEN010000067.1:0-2913 GCA_049286765.1 Methylococcaceae bacterium | reverse complement strand
AGCTCAGAGAGCATTGCGTCCCTTACCGTAAGGTTGGTTGGGCAGCTAAAGACACTAAGATACTCAGATATATTGCAATGCACAGCCCCTAGATTTAAGAGTCTACTATCATGAAAAAACTGCTCCAGAAAATCTTCTTCGTCATATTCGGTTTCGTTGGCATGCTTATTCTCATTTGGCTGGGAGCACACCTGTTTACAGCTAACTCACAGTGGGCGCGTGCACTTGCTTGGCTAGAATCCGATATAGACGATTATAAACGCTTTCCGATGCGCGCAGTCGCTAATGCAGCGCCCAGGTTCGATTTTCAAAAACCTTCGGAAGAAATCCGACGACGTTACGGCCCGGTTTTTGATCCTATCACCTATGTACAAGATGGGAAAAACGTTACACAGGGTTTTGATGAGTTCTTGAAGCAAACTGATACTGTCGCGTTTTTAATTATCAAAGATGATGTTTTGCTTTACGAAGGTTATTTCAATGGCTACAACCGCAATTCTACGGTAACGACTTTCTCTATCGCAAAATCCTTTGCTTCGGCTCTTATAGGAATCGCTATATATGAAGGGTATATTGGCAGTGTTGATAACCCGATTACGAAGTATGTACCGCAGTTGTTAGAAAAAGATCCGCGTTATAAGAACATCACCTTGCGCCATTTGTTGAGTATGACATCGGGTATACGCTACAGCGAACGCAACAGGCCATGGAGCGACAATACTACTACGTATTATGCACCTGATTTACGAGCGGTGGCAATTTCAAGTCCCATTACCGGTCAACCTGGACAAGAGTTTCTTTACAACAACTTTAACCCCTTATTAGTTGGGTTGGTTTTGGAGCGCGCCACTGGTCGTCCTGTCGCACAATATCTCGAAGAAAAAATCTGGAAGCCGTTGGGCATGGCGGCACCGGGTTCGTGGAGTCTCGATAGTGAGAAAAGCGGCTTCGAAAAAATGGAGAGCGGTATCAATGGACGGGCAATTGACTTCGCCAAATTCGGACGGTTATATCTAAACGAAGGCAATTGGAATGGTGTGCAGCTCATCCCGAGAGAATGGGTAGATGAATCAACCCGGCGCGACACAACCACCGACCCAGCGCCTCATTACCAGTACTTCTGGTGGGTGAACGCAAAAGTCACAGACAAACATCACTTCTATGCCGTCGGAAAACATGGACAATATATCTATATTATGCCAGAGCAAAACCTAATATTCGTGCGTTTCGGCAAAACTGACCCATACAGCCGCTGGGATGATATATTCGAGATGCTAGCCGAACGAATGGCTACCCTGAATCAGTAAATCCGCCCAACACCGGGACTCCACCAGGTAAGTATCAATGCTACTCGCTGGAGTCCGACCTTTATCATAATGGACGTGTGTTCATAAGCTCCTGAACAAATGGTGAAACTGCCTGCAATGCCACACCTTGGTTCAACAATCGATGGAATAATGCGAGTCCCCGTGCATCGATAAAGTGAACATTGGAGAGATCGAGATACACATGAGTAGGTATGGGACCCGCTTTTGTTACGGCCGATTGAAGTTCTGTAACCCATGCTCCCACCAGCCGTCCTTCAACGATTAAGTTAATCTCGCCCTCAGCGTTTTCTGTGCGGGTGATCCTGAGCATATTTATTTTCTCCTTTCTGTTGAATGCCTGAGCATAAAAAATAAGCGAATTGCGTGCCAACGCGACGCGGATTAGCTGAAAATTCACAAGTTTTTGTTTTATAACTAGCCAAAGACAACAATAACGGAAGTGTGTTAACACAAGATTACGATCAGCGCCTGCAAATAACCTCAACTATTCGCGGCAGCTACGGCAATTGGTGGCGGTCCTTCGAAATTGCCAACTTTTTCATGCGGTACCGGAGTGTGCTGGGATGCAGACCAAGAATCTGAGCGGCGCCGCTGGCACCTTCAATGACCCAGTTGGTCTGCTCCAGTATTGCAAGAATATGCTGTTTTTCAACTGCTTCAAGGCTGCCGCTTCTGGTTGGGTGAACTGATACAGCAGTTATCTCTGTTGGCCCTGATAACATGTCCGGATCGACGTCTATAATGGGTTCATCGGTTAAAATAAGGGCGCGTTCTATGATGTTTTCCAATTCACGGATATTGCCCGGCCAACGATAAGATTGCAGGCATTGCAAGGATTTCGCACTAATCCCATCCACCCGTTTGCCTATCCGTGATGCAAACTTCTCAATCAGGAAATACACCAGCAGCGGAATGTCCTCGATGCGTTCCCGAAGCGGCGGCGTTGTCAATGGAAACACATTGAGGCGGTAGAATAAATCATCGCGGAATCTTTTCTCGGCGACTTCATGCAGCAGATTGCGATTGGTTGCGGCGATTACGCGTACATCAACCTTGATCGGTGATAACCCGCCAACCCGTTCGAACTCCCGTTCCTGTAGTACACGTAACAGTTTTACCTGAACTTCAAGAGGAATTTCGCCAATTTCATCAAGAAAGATGGTGCCGCCGTCAGCAAGTTCAAAGCGTCCAGTACGCTTGGTAATAGCTCCGGTAAAAGCGCCCTTCTCATGGCCGAACAATTCGCTCTCGATGAGTCCGGCTGGTATTGCCGCGCAATTTACTTTGATTAAAGGATTATTATGCCGGTTACTGGCCGAATGAATCGCGCGCGCAATTAATTCCTTCCCGGTTCCTGATTCTCCCTGGATCAATACCGATGCGTCCGTTGCCGCCACCCGGCGGACTTGGGCAAGTACCGATTGAATCTTCGCGCTGTATCCCACAATCTCCTCAAAATTGTGAGCCGATTTGATTTCTTCCTGCAAATACTGATTTTGAGCCTTGAGACGGGCCTGTTCCTGTTCCATCAGAACACGGTCGGTGATATCGATAAACATTGTGCGCGTGTACTGGCCGTCTGGAT
>JBAQEN010000066.1:0-2441 GCA_049286765.1 Methylococcaceae bacterium | reverse complement strand
GCGCTTGAGGCAACGCCGATTACGAGCTTACGGTCAATGGGATAGGCCATAGTAGAAATTTAATGTAAAGGCGGCCGGGCTCGGCCTGAAAGCATTCAAAAATAAATAAAGCACCCAATGGTCGCGCTCCGCTTGAGCTCTATGTCAGGCCAATTTTGAGCACGACCTTAAATAACCCCGAAGGTTAAATGTTGGGTTGCCTAAAAGAAGTCAAACCAATCCATGCTGCTTTTTCCAGCCCGAATTGAGTAAATAGTCAGGCTGTTTTTTGTATGTGGTGGAAATCTTGAATTGAGTCCAGCTCATTTTTTTCTGTGGCTTGCGCTTTGAAAAGATCACACCGGACTTGTAAGTTGAGCCAAAAATCCGCTGACACACCGAAGAACTTGGCCAAGCGTAGGGCGGTACTTGGAGTTACGCCGCGTTTTTTGTTTACAAGTTCATTGATGCGCTGATAGGGAACGTGGATTGCGTTCGCAAGATCGCGCTGGCTTATGTTCATAGGAACAAGAAACTCATCTCGAAGCATTTCGCCTGGATGAGTTGGTTCCCTGTTAGTTGGAATACGGACCATTATGTGCTCCTAATGATAATCGGTAACTTCTACGTTGCAGGGGCCTGATTTACCCCACATAAAACAAATTCGATACTGTTCATTGATGCGAATACTGTACCCGGTTTTTCAATCCCCGGAGAGGCTTTCAAACCGATTGCCTGGAGGAACTTTCAATTCCTCCAATGATTGAACAGAATCAAGTTGATCCAGTTTTCTTGCCGCAACTTGCCAAAGCGTTTGAGGGCAAGCCTTCCGGGCGGCTTTCGAGTTGACGCCATTAAATAGGTCTTCACTGGCTCGATCTTTGAACGATTCTATCATATTAAAATGATAGCATGGATTCCATGCTATTTAATGCGGGAAGTTTTCAAGCCTAATGTTATGCCAAGGCGCGCGACGCACAGAAGCTCAACTATATACCCCGAAGCCAGAAAAAAATATAATTAAACCGCGCCAAGGTCGGTCGGCGCATCAATTTAAGCTGCGAACGAGTAGCCCGCAAGGAGTAACGCAGAATGAGGAAGAATTCATCCCCCCGTATTCCGTTTCACACTCCAAACGAGCTACTCGCTATGGCTGACTACGAGCTTAATTGCCTTGCTTTGAGTAGACGTTCTGCAAGTTTCTTTGCTAGAGCTCCCTGGGATTTAGGTTGCCCATCAAAACGCTCAAGGATTGCGACCTCGTCACCGTATCGTTTCTGTTTACGATAAATGACAGCCAGTTTCTCGTAATACCAAGGTGCAACACCTTCACCAGTCTTTTTTGCCTCTTTCTCTGTGGCATCCACCAACGTGTAGAGCAACTGAATGGCATCTTCGAAGTTTTTTTCCTGAATAAGCTGATCGACCCGGTCAACGAAATCAGTGTAATGGTCACCTTTGGCAGAACTTGTTTGGCGAAATTCGTATTTTTTTCCCTTTGGACCGAGGATCTGAAAAAGAATCTCCACAAAACCTAGATCACCTTTATACGTTCTGAGCAATCGTGGTCGAATCTGGTTCAAATATCTCCCCTCCACTATGAGCCGAGATACTTCTTTCGGTACATAACCAATAAAACGACGCTTGATCCCAAAGAACCCCTTGTTACAACCGATTACCTTGATTGCGTTTGGGTCATGTTTGTTTCCGAGTTCTCGTTCAAGCTCAAGCCATCCATTTTTCGCAGTCGCAAAAGCTGACGCATCTTCCTTCCGAAAATTTACTCCCGCTACCTCAAGTCGCTCCTCGAATATTTGGAGGTCCTCAGGAATTTCTTTGTCACCTAGGTGATAGTTTTGTGTACTCATTATCGACTCGTTGTGTTTAACGCTAACATTCAGCCGCGCCGCGTAGCGGCGTCGTCTGGAGCGCTTTGTTATGTGTCGAGTTCGCCTTTGCAACAATATCGGCAAGCCCGTTTAAGTTCTCCGCAAGTTGCCAAGCTCTATCAGTGAATACATCAACATCCGAGTCGAGCAGATCAGACTGCGGCAATATCGATTCCTCGATGAGTCCGGAAAAGAGTCCATAGATGTTGTGCGTCAGGTAATTGCGCTGATCTTTAAGCATGGCGATGGCGGGCTGCATCTGCTTGAGGGTACCTTCTTTCTTCATCACTCCAAGTAGCTTGCCGAGTGTTGCCCGTTTGTCTTTGTGTATTACAGACGTAACTGACAAGTAAAGGTTTAGCTCCGCTTCCAACCTTCCTGCAGCGAGGACGGCGCGTCCAAGCTCTGCACAAAAGTCCTGATCCTCATGGAGCAGGCGGAAGAACTCTATCCCTGAAGCTGGTTCACCTTTATGCATACATATAACGCGATATATACGGCATCAGTTGTCGAATATAAAAGTCATTTTGTCGTATATTCTTCATAATTTTATCCAATTGATTGTTTTTATTG
>JBAQEN010000065.1:0-10793 GCA_049286765.1 Methylococcaceae bacterium | reverse complement strand
CCACAATGATACCCGTTTTAGGGAATGGGTGCGTAACATCAGTTATTAAATTACAAGCTAAGAACTGCTTAAATTAATAGTTCCGTCGTCGTTCGCGCTTGCTACCTCGCTGGACACAAGCGGGCTGCAAGTTGTTTAGTCTTCTATGTATCTAGGGCTTTCTAGTGTAAGTAATTTCCATCATTTTCATTTCCTTGCCACCGTGGTGAGCTCCATACATGTCAAACGTCTGGTTATTATGATCGATGATCTTCCAGACAGCGCGATGGGTCATGTGTCCGCCGCCCGGTTCCGGGTGTTGCCCTTTCAAAGTAATCGTTTTGCCGTCTGCGCTGGCCGTGCCTTCCATGATGAAGATGCCGGTGCTCATGGTACTCATCCAGGACGTTACATAGCGCTTGAGAAGGTTGTCGTAGCCGATTATCTCAAGTCCGGAGAAGGGTTGTCCCATCATTTGACCGGTGACGTCCTGCTGCAGAAAGCGCCCGTCCAGCAATACCTTCATTTCTGCGGAACCGACCGACTCCAAGGGCGGCTTGTTGGGATCCATCCATTCCCTGGTTTTGGTTGTCCAGTTTCCTGCGAGGCTGGCGAACAGTTTATGAGGTTCGCCGGGCGTGGCCAGCTTCGTATAAAGCTCCATCATCGCCTGCGGGTCCCTATGTTGCTCTACTTTTTTTTCTTTTGCGATGGCAACGGATGCCGCCAGTAGGATAAACAAACCGCTCAGTGTGTGTTGCAGGAAGCGCATGGTTTTAACCTTTAATGCGGGGTATGCAACTGGCCTTGTGTCATTATTGAAAGGTATGGGTTTAATGTTCATGGTTATTCTCCTGTTTAAAATTTAGAGATTCGATTATTTTCCTGCGTTTTTAGTCGAATACCGGTTGTCCGAATCGACACATCTGTTGAAAGTTTTCAATTGCTCTACACGACATCGGATCTATACTCTATTTTTTTCAAGCGTTTGTTTCATCGTGTTTAAGCCTTGTTGTATCATTTCACCCATAGTTTCGGCGACTTCATTGGGCATAAAATCCGCTATCCATACAATTCGACAGGTGCCGTGGCCGCTATCGAAAACCTGTATAGAAGCGTTATGGTGAGTAAAGGGACTACCTTGAACTGACCACGCGTGTCGGCAAGTCTTATTGTCGATATCGACGATAAGTTCCCGCACGACCATTCCATTTGAGAAGGTAACGATTCGTGAGTCACCTTCGAGTTTACAGTCCACTACGAAACCAGGTACTAAACGTTTATGAATAGCACCCACGTCACGGATCGCGTCCCAAACAAATTCTTTATTTTGTGCGTTTTGCAAATTACAGGCTGCTAGGGCATCGCTTTATTTTTTCCGCCGGTAATTAATAGTCATAATTGAGCGCCATTCCCCGTCATCACCCAGCCTATACACGGTATGTACACGGTGGTCGGCACTTTTTAGCTCGATCACGTCCCTGTCCTTGACTAATTTTCCATCGCCGGTGCAGCTCGGACCTTCGGTATTGAGCGTCAGCGCATTTTCTGCCACATTCAGAGATCCGTCATATAACCATAAATGCGTCATCATCGAACCCACCCAAGTCCCGATGTAACGTTTCTTCTGCGGGTCATAACCCAGCGTCGTTAACATCGTCGCCATGCCTCCGCCGGGCATCTCGCCGTGACTTTCGCCCTGCACCCAGAGGCCACCTATTGAACGCACATGCTCCGAGCCTTTGAACTTCTCCGGCGGTTTGCCGGGTTCCATCGAACATTCGGACTCATAGGTCCATTCACCAACAAGTTGTTGCAGCCATTCGTGTTGTTTTTGCGGATTGCTATTCATCTCTTGCTCCAGCTTTTTGTAGTTAATCAGATATCGTATTTTCTTAATATTGCTCGGATTTCATCTTTAGCTTAGGCGCCTGATTTCAGTGCGAACTCAATCGATTGATTTCGTCTCTGCTTATTTATCGATTAAAGCTCCATAAAATCGACACCTTGAACGAACATTTTTTTGCGATTGCCGTGAGGTCAAAACCAGCATCTGCATTATTTTAAAAATCACCATGGATCATAAGTGCCGAAGTTCCATAAATGACCTTCCAAATCGTAGCAACTAAAACCTCGACCATCGTAATCCTCGTCTTTAATCTCGACAACGATTTTCGCTCCTGCATTCTTTGCTCGAGCATAGAGGATGTCTGCATCATCCACGATAACATAAGCAGATTGTGTTTCTGCGACGCTGATTTCATCGGGTTGTTTTATCAAACGGCCCCACTCTGTTTCCTTTTCGAGAACCGATCCAAGCATTACCATGCCGTTACCCAAGGTCAGTTGTGCGTGGGCAATTGTGCCGTCATCATTCGGGTAAACTGCCTGTTTCTCGAATCCGAATGCCGAGCATAACCATTCAATGGCTGCCGGAGCATTGCGGTAGCGCAGGCAGGGTATGACCGTTGCTTTTGTGTTCTTAACTGTGGCTGACATCATTTTCTCCTTGTTGGTCTGTTGTTGACCGGTTTGTTCGCAGTTTACTTTTCAGTGACACACTTAAGATTGGCAAGTCATCACGATCAGGATCCCTGCGTGTATGACAGCGGCTACGGGGCTAATTCCCGGATAGGCCGTATCTCGATGCTGCCCAGGCGTGCTGGCGGAATCTTGCCCACCAGTTGAATGGCTTCATCCAGATCCCGGGCATCAAGCAGGTAAAACCCGGCCAGTTGTTCTTTGGTTTCGGCGAAAGGTCCATCGGTGACCGACGCTTTGCCATTACGCACACGCACAGTGGTGGCAGTGTGCACCGGCTGAAGCGCATTGCCGGCCAGGAAGTGCCCGCTTTGCCTAAGCGCCTCGCCGCAGGCAATGCATTCGCCGTTGAGCGCTTCCCATTCGTCCTTGGTCATGGCATCAATGGTTTTTTCTTCGTAGTAAACAAGGCAGAGATATTTCATAGCATTCTCCAATAGTTTGTTTGATCTTCAATCGTCGGGCGAAGCCTGATTCAACCAAGAGCTTGCCCGGCACGCCGGGTTAGCGTGACCGTCATTAAAATGCAACGGTTGCTGTTTCAATCTGCTGCGGCAAGCCCGAGCGCACGGATTGTCTGTGCGTCCTCCGCGATCGGCCGAACCTCTACGCAGCCGATCCATGCCCCAGGTATCCTTGACGCTACCTGGATAGCCTCGTTCAAATCACGAGCCTCGATGACGTAGTAGCCGCCGAGCTGTTCCTTGGTCTCCACATAGGGGCCGTCGGAGGTTGAAACCTTGCCCTTACGAACACGGACTGTGATTGCAGATTGCGGAGGCATCAGCCGGTTGCAATCGACAAAGTGTCCGCTTTTTCTGATCTCTTCGGTGAACTCACTGTACTCCTCGAAGTGTTTCGAGGCATCAGTCTCCGGCATCTGTTCCATGACGGTCTCGGCACAAATCAGGCATAGATATTTCATGGCTCACTCCTTAATTTTAAGTCGAAAGGTTGCTGACGCTCTCTAGTCGAATGCCGGAGCCTGAAATCGACAACGAATTATTTAATTTTTTAATTCGGCCAATCGCCGTTCCAGAAAACGCCGCTCCGGTCCCTGCAAGGTAAGGCTAAGGGCTTTCTGATAAGCCGCTTTTGCTTGCTCATTTCGTCCAAGTCGACGACACATGTCCGCCCGAGCTGAGTGCGCCAGGTGATATGCCGTGAGGTCCCCGCGCGCGAGTATGGCATCGATTAGCACGAGTCCGGATTCCGGTCCATCGCGCATAGCCACGGCCACCGCGCGATTCAACTCAACTACAGGCGAGGGATGCGCCCGCAACAACAGATCGTAAAGACCGACAATTTCTACCCAATCAGTTTCGTTAATACTGGGTGCTTCAGCATGTACCGCTGATATCGCCGCTTGTAGGGTATACGGACCAATACTGTGCGAGCTGAAAGCGGTTCTGATGAGTGCAGAGCCCTCTGCAATCTGTTCACGATTCCAAAGGGAACGATCCTGATCGTCCAGCAGAATCAAATCGCCATTCGGTGATGTGCGCGCAAAATGGCGGGAATCGTGCAACAACATCAGTGCTAACAAGCCTAATGCCTCGGATTCTTCCGGTAAAAGTTCGATTAGCAATCTGCCAAGACGGATGGCTTCGCCGGAGAGATCATGACGTGTCAGTTCGTCGCCGGAAGACGCTGAATAACCTTCGTTAAACACCAGATAAATCACCTGTAATACTGAATCCAGGCGATCAGGTATAGCCTCTTGTGCAGGCACTTCGTAGGGAATATGTGCTTCACGGATTTTGGCCTTGGCACGGACAATGCGCTGAGCCACCGTCGTTGGTGCTGCAAGAAATGCGCGGGCAATTTCCTCTGTGGTGAGGCCGCAGACCTCGCGCAGCGTGAGCGCTACCTGTGCATCGAACGATAAACTCGGGTGGCAGCAGGTAAATATTAATCGCAATCTATCATCGGCGATACTCTCATCATCGGTATCAAGATTATCAGTTTCAAGATACTTGTCGAATTCATCCGGTAGTGCAACAAAGCGTGCACTCCGGCGTAAGTGGTCAATCCCCTTAAAACGGCCGGTCGAAACCAGCCAGACACGCGGGTTGTCGGGTATGCCATCCCGTTGCCATTGCGTCTGCGCAGCGGCGAATGCGTCATGCAAGGATTCCTCCGCAAGATCGAAGTCTCCCAGAAGACGAATTAAAGTCGCCAGTACGCGGCGCGATTCACTCCGGTAAATCGCTTCAAGTGTTTTGCGCAGGTCTGATTCTCTAAGTTCGTTCAACGATGTTACCTGCTTTTATAAACTTCTCGACAAGCATTGAGTTATTTTCATGCCGGCTTAGGAATTACTTTCGACTCTTGAATTTGCAAGAGTGGAAAAACGGAGGTTTTCGTTACCCTTCAATTGATTGTGGTGAAATAAGCTTGATTCAAGCAATCTACAGTAAATTTACTTGGTAAATAAATCTGCGTTAGCATATTCTATTATTACTTGAGTATATTAGCCAATAACAGCCACTCAAATGCTCATTGGCCATGCGTGCGTCTTTACCAATAGCCAAAATCTGTAACTTGCACCGAAATGATCCAAATCATGCTGGCTGTTTGCAGATATTCGAAGATCAATTGAGTGGAAGCAAAACCGATCGCACTGACTTGCAGCAAACCCTCAATTATGTCCGACCAAGTGGTATATTGGCGTTATGACGGCTAGATCGATTAAGCCACTCATTAACAGACCTAGTTGAGATAGTGGCATTTTTTAAATCCAAAAAACATTGGACTGAAAAACATTCAAGAAGCTATAGATACTTCGTCCAGCTCCGGAAAGCTTATTTTCATATTTTTGGAGCCTTAGCTTAGCCATTTCTTTTTAGAAGACAAAAACTCGCTCTGCTGCTTGCCTAGGTATAACCTCCGTTAGATTAACTGCTGAGAGAGCTGAAGCGGGGGTGAAATCACTTTACCTGTACAGCTTCGTCAAGTTTTTGAGCGAACGCCCGGCCAGAGTGCCTATAGCTTATGCACGACAGATAGCGATCAGTTAGGCGATAGCCTGTTGAATACGGGAATCTAAAAAGACCGGCAGCAAATCGATGGTTCTCTGTCGCCGCATCAACTGTAAAGAATTGAAAGCCTATAACGTGGTTTTTATCAGTTCTGCTGACAATGCAGCGGAGATTATCCGTGATTCCCATGGCTTGTCCATTGTCTCTGTTAGCGACAAACCAAATTTCGCTAATCAGGAGGGTATAATTGGCTTGGTACTGGCGCCAGACAATTACCGTTTTAGTTTCGAGATATATTTTGATACAGCGCAGGCCGCCTATGTTCATACCAGCACCCGAATACTTCAATTGGCGGAAAGAGTCTATACTGCCAAATGATACGTTGAAACATATAGACAACTTATGAAAAAACAGAAATTCGCGAATATCCCTATAACCAACAAACTTCGACGTTTGCAGGCTGTTACGGTCGGTTTGGCGCTTGTTTTTACTCTGATCATCAGCAGTATCACAGAAATCTGGAAGGAGAGCAGACAAATTCTGACCGATGTTGAATCAACTGGTTCTATGATCGGTTACAATGCCACCGCAGCTCTGCTGTTTAACGATAGCAAATCGGCAACCGGCATTCTGACTGCGTTGCGCAGCAAACCTTCCATCATTGCCGCCTGCTTATATACCACCGAAGGAGTCCCATTTGCCCAATATGTTGCGAACAAGCATGTTGTCAATTTCCCAAGTCTGATATCTGAAGCTGAAAATAAACTTCAGCAGAACCGCAAAGTGTTGCTGACATATACAGTGATCCAGTCTATTCAACAAGATGGAGATATGGCGGGTTATTTGTACATGGTGATCGACTTACGCCAAATGTGGTGGAATCTTTTTGGTAATCTTGGTCAAATTTCACTTGTGATGTTGGCGGCTTTTCTGCTAAGTGTCTTTTACGGGCAGCGTTTGGCGAACTTAATTTCAGCACCGTTGATACGATTATCTTTACTGGCTCAACAAGTATCGCGGGAAAAAAATTACTCGGTTAGAGCAGAAGGTGAAGGCGATGACGAAACCGGCCAACTGGTTAAAAGTTTCAATCAGATGATAGCGCAAATTCAGGAACGCGATACCGAACTCGAAAACCATCGCGACCGGCTTGAAAGTGAGGTCGAACTCAGAACCGCAGATTTGAAAAGTGCGGTACTGGAAGCTCAGGCGGCTAGTATTGCCAAATCCCAGTTTCTGGCCACCATGAGCCATGAAATCCGCACGCCGATGAACGGTGTGCTTGGCATGACCGAATTATTATTGGGCACTGAGTTAACCTTGACCCAAAGGCAATACGCCGAGATGGCATTCAGTTCGGCGGATTCGCTATTGACCATCATCAATGACATTCTGGATATTTCAAAAATTGAAGCTGGAAAGTTAGAACTGGAAGTGATCGATTTTAATTTAACTGATTTAACCGACCAGCTTACTGCAATGTTCTTTGACCGGGCAAATAGCAAAAATATTGAGCTTAGTTATGACATCGACCCTAGCGTACCTAACGAAGTCAGGGGGGATCCTTACCGTCTCCGTCAGATTCTCACTAACCTGCTGGCTAATGCGATCAAATTCACCGACTCGGGTTCGGTCAAACTTCATGTTAGCCAAGCTGACGCCGGACAAGATGGATTGTCCGGCGCAGTTTACCTCAATTTCCACGTATGCGATACCGGCATAGGCATTGCGTCAGATACCATGTCCAAATTGTTCAAATTGTTTAGCCAAGCCGACAGTTCCACCACGCGCAAATACGGCGGCACCGGTTTGGGGCTGATAATTTGCAAGGAATTAAGCGAGTTGATGGGTGGAACTATTCACGTGCAGAGTAAACCCGGAGAAGGCACGGTATTTATTGTCCAACTGCCATTACGAAAAGCGCTTGCCCCGGTACCCTACAAACTCCATCGAGACGACAATCTTCGTAGCAAACGCGCCCTGATTGTAGAAGACAATCCCACCAACGCTAAAGTCCTCACTAGCTATCTGATCAACTTCGGCATGAACTCCCGCATTGCCGAAAACGGTGTGCGCGCTCTTGAAATTCTCGATCAGACGGCACGTTTTGGCGAAAATTTTGACATTGCCTTGATCGAT
Organism: Methylococcaceae bacterium; assembly: GCA_049286765.1. Classification (GTDB taxonomy): domain Bacteria; phylum Pseudomonadota; class Gammaproteobacteria; order Methylococcales; family Methylomonadaceae; genus JAGXGJ01. Next base: position 3,153 of record JBAQEN010000065.1, on the reverse strand, counting down.
ATGAAAATGCTAGGCATGAGTGGCGCCGAACTCAGTCAACACATTCGCAATGATGCACGTTTTGCCAAAATGCTCATTGTGATCATTACTTCCAGCGACGCTGAATACGAACTGGCCAGCATCCGTGCCAGCGGCTGCGATATGCATTTGCACAAACCATTGCGTAAACGGACCCTAAAAGATGCTTTGCTGAACATGATTGCGAAAAAACAGTCCAGCAACAGGCTACATAACCGGTTGAAAGGATTGCGCGTCCTCTTGGCCGAAGACAATCCGGTTAATCAGGAAATAGGCAAAACCATGCTCAATGTGATGGGGTGCGATGTAGAAGTGGCGGTTAACGGTCTTGATGCACTGAACATCTTCAAACTGGGTAAAACCGATCTTATTTTAATGGATTGTATGATGCCGGAAATGGACGGTTACAGCGCAGCACGTGAGATCCGCATTCTGGAAAAAGCAACGGGCGGCAATCCCATTCCGATACTGGCGCTAACTGCGAATGCCATGGAAGGCGACCGCGAAAAATGCCTGGCTGCCGGTATGAGCGATTATCTTGCTAAACCATTTTTACAACATGCTTTGCGCAACAAGATTATCTCCCTGCTGGAATCAAAATCATTGCGTATTACGCCGGAACCCGGCAGCTCTTCCTCCCAAACTGCTAAACCCGCCAGCTTCGATCCCGAACCGTTAAAGACATTGCGTAAAATGGGTGGAGACGCATTGGTGTCCCGCTTGCTGCAATTATTTCGCAGCAGTTCATCGCTGCAAATTGAAAAACTGCAAGAGGGTATCATCGAACAAAATGCCGAAGCAGTACGCCATGCCGCTCATACTTTAAAATCGGCTGCCGCCAATGTCGGTGGTGTTAAACTTGCAGAACTGGCTCGTAATATTGAACTTGCGGCACGCGACGGTTCGCTAACATTCGATAAAAAACTTGGGGAAACCCTGAAAACTGAATTTCAGGAAGTATTACAAGTATTCTCAGAACTGGAATTGTCATGAATGAACAACTACCTGCGCGCAATCTGATTCTAATAATTGACGACGATGATATGATGCCTTTAATGCTGCATCATATTCTTGACCGGGAAGGTTTCGATCTACTGAATGCCTCCAGCGGATTTGAAGGTATTGAAATAATTAAAACCCGGCGTCCGGAATTGGTATTTTTGGATGTAATGATGCCGGAAATGAACGGTTTCGACTGTTTGCAAGCGATACGTGCAATTCCCGGCATGGAATTGATGCCGATTGTGATGCTTACCGGTGCTGACGATTTTGATTCGATCAATCGTTCCTTTCAATTGGGTGCTACTGACTATATTGCCAAACCGATCAACTGGCCGATTTTGCCGCACCGTCTACGTTTTCTTCTACGCGCCAGTTCGGCTTTGAATCAGTTGGAAAAAAGGGAAGCCGAATTACGCTGTGCCCAGAAAATCGCCCATCTCGGCAGTTGGAGTTGGACAGTAGCTAACGATAAGATGCAATGGTCTGATGAGGTCTTCAATGTGCTGGATGTTGATCCGGACGATTTTCAAGGTCAGCGTCTGGATTTATACAAAAAGCTTCAAAGGGACGATGCGGATAAACTCCATCAAGTCATTGAAAGCAGTGTAACAAACAAGCATAACTTTGATCTGCAATTTCATATACACCGCGCTAACGGTTCCGACCAAGTGGTTCTGCTACGGGGTGAGCCGCTTATCGATGGCGATAATGTGACACGCATTCAAGGCACTATTCAGGATATTACCGAACGCCAACGGGTTGAGGAACAAATTCGAATTCTTTCCTACTATGACCCACTGACTGGCTTGCCTAATCGTAAGCTCTTCAAAGAAATGCTCGGTCAGGCCATAGCCTATTGTAACCGTTTCAATGCTGTACTGGCGGCATTGTTTATCAGTATTGATCGCTTCAAGCGCATTAATGAAACATTAGGACCGAACGTGGGTGATCGGGTACTCAAAATGTTTGCCGATCGGCTCGTTACCCACGTGCGGGACTGCGACTATATTGCGGTTAACGCCGATTACGATTTCTACGACATGCCAGTATCAAAGCTGGGAGGCAACGAATTCACGGTATTGTTAAACCATATACACGACAGCCGCGACAGCGTTAAGGTTGCCGAACGTTTTTTTCAGATTATGTCGGAATCGTTCAATATCGGAGAGCACGAAATTTTTCTAGCTATCAATATCGGTATCACGGTTTATCCTGGAGACGGTGTCGATGAAGACAGCTTCATTAAAAACGCCGAATTTGCGATGAATCTTGCTAAGGAACAGGGACAGAATACCTACCAGTTTTTTAGCAAATCGCTCAATATCGCCGCGCTTCATAAGTTATCGATGGAAAACAATCTGCGCCACGCCATAGAACGCGATCAGCTGATTCTTTATTATCAGCCAAAAGTGAATATGCGGGAAAAACGCGTTATTGGCTGTGAGGCTTTGATACGTTGGCAACATCCTGAATATGGGCTGGTGATGCCGTCGCAATTTATCCCGATTGCCGAAGACTCCGGGTTGATTATCGACATAAGTAATTGGGTGCTGGAAGCCGCCTGCAAACAAATGCATCTTTGGCAACAACAAGGCTTTAAGTCGCTGATAATTGCCATTAACGTGTCGGCCAATCAGTTTCGCCAACGCGGCTTTATTAGACAGGTTGATAATACACTAACCACTCAGGATCTGGATCCGCAGTACCTCAGGCTGGAACTGACGGAAAGCATTCTGATGGATAATGTCGAAGATGCGCTGGTGTCCTTGCGAGAATTTCATGCTTTAGGCATACATATCAGCATTGACGATTTTGGCACCGGTTATTCGTCGTTGGCTTATTTGAAAAAACTGCCCATTACCGAGCTAAAAATTGATCGTTCCTTTATTCAGGATATTCCTTATAATGAAGACGACATGGCAATCACTACCGCAATTTTGTTACTGGCTAAATCGCTGTCTTTGGAGGTGGTAGCGGAAGGTGTAGAGCATGAAGAACAAGCAGTGTTTTTAATGCAACAAGGTTGCGAGATTGCCCAAGGCTTTTTATACAGCAAGCCTTTACCCGCCACCGAGTTTGCAGTATTTGTGGAAGAATTTAATGCGAAATCCTGCAAGTAGAACGAATCATGAC